>JBMFPM010000417.1:0-2063 GCA_049969135.1 Anaerolineae bacterium | reverse complement strand
AGATTGAACCAGAGTTGCCTAGTGGAAAGCTCTGGATTATGGGCGACACTCTGCACATTGAGGGGCAATCGAAAGGCCGCACAACCTATCGGGTGACCCTGAAGGCGGGCATTAGCGACCAGTTCGGACAGACCCTTGGCAAGGACGAGACCATCACCTTCCAAGTTGGTTCTGCCGAACCGTCCATGCATGTCTCCTGGGAGAACCTCATCGTCCTGGACCCGGCTAGCAAGCCAACCTACTCCATTTTCACCATCAACTACAGCACGGTGCATGTACAAGCGTACGCAGTGAAGCCAGAAGACTGGCCGCAATACCTGGAATACCTACAAACAGCCAGCCGCGATACCCAACCTGGCACGCCACCAGGACGACGAGTGATTGATCAGAAGGTGCCTATCACTGGCGAGCTTGATTCCCTGATCGAGACGCCTATTGACCTATCTCCTGCACTGGAAAATGGAAGGGGCCACGTCATCCTGATTATTGAAGCCGATCAGGCATCTGTGCCATGGTCTGAGTATCAAGACTGGAAGCCTGTCATCCGCCTTTGGGTACAGGCAACAGCCATTGGCTTGGATGCCTTCGTGGACCAACAGCACATGACCGCTTGGGCAAACTCACTCAGGGATGGCGCGCCCCTTTCGGGAGTCGAGTTGACCCTTTTCCCAGGTAAGGTTGTTGCCAAAACCGGGTCTGATGGGTTGGCAAGATTAGAATTGCCCTCTTCTGCAGAGGAGAAAAGTGGCTACCTCGTCGCCAGACTCGGCAACGATACCGCCATTCTCCCCGAAAGCACGAGCTGGTGGGGCAGAGGATGGCGCTACGAAACGCCACAGGACCAGCCCCGCTGGTATGTTTTTGATGACCGCCAGATGTATCGCCCTGGCGAGGAAGTGCATGTCAAAGGATGGGTACGCTTGGTTGGGATGAGCGAAGGCGCCGATGTGCTAGCCATCCCTGAAAAGGGCACCCCCGTTTCCTATCAGGTGATGGATTCCAGGAACAATCAAATCCTGGAAAGCTCGCTTTCCCTGAATGCCCTGGGTGGCTTTGATCTGTCGTTTACACTGCCTGAGACAATAAACCTGGGGCACACGACCTTGCGTCTTACGCTGGGCGGTACCATGGCAAGCGGAGCAGAATACTACCATTCTTTCCAGGTTCAAGAATTCCGACGCCCAGAGTTTGAGGTTTCTACCAGCATCAGCGAGGGACCCTACTTCGTTGGGGAGCATGCAGCGGCCACGGTGGAAGCCAAATATTATGCTGGTGGTCCCTTAGCCAACGCCGATGTTACATGGAATGTGACTTCACAGCCAGGGACTTATCGGCCACCTAACTGGGATGATTTCACCTTCGGCATCTGGATTCCTTGGTGGCGAGCCTTCTCACGCTGGGGCATTCCAGAACCTGCCAATGTCCGCTCCCAGACTTTCACTGGGGTGACCGATGCCTCTGGCAAGCATCATCTGCGCATTGACTTTGAAGCAGTCGAGCCTCCGCAACCAACGAATGTCACTGTGGAAGCTTCGGTCATGGACGTCAACCGCCAGGCTTGGGCATCTTCCAGCCAGATCCTGGTGCACCCTGCTGATTTGTACGTGGGTTTGCGCACCACCTCGACCTTCTACGAAAAGGGCAAGCCTATCAAAGTGGACGCGATCGTTACGGACTTGGATGGCAATCCTGTGTCAGACCGGCCCATCGAGATGCGTGCTGTGCGCCTGGAGTGGCGCTACCGCAAGGGCGAATGGCATGAGGAAGAAGTGGATGAGCAGCGCTGCACAGTGGGATCGCAACATGAACCGGTAAGCTGCACCTTCGAGACACCGCAGGGCGGCACCTACCGCATTACAGCCACCATTGTGGATGGAAAGGGCCGTCGCAACCTGACCCAGATCACCCGCTGGGTCAGCGGTGGCAAGCAACCCGGTACCACCCGTGTAGAACAAGAAGAGGTCGAACTCATCCCCAATCGCCAGGAATACCAGCCTGGTGATACGGCAGAGATCCTGGTACAGTCTCCCTTTCTCCCTGCAGAGGGGCTCTTGACTCTGCGC
>JBMFPM010000416.1:0-2069 GCA_049969135.1 Anaerolineae bacterium | reverse complement strand
GGGGAAGCACCCCAAGCGTTTGAGTTCTGTATCCACGCGCTGGATTTCGCGCTCAATGGCGGCACGACGCGCTTTGAGTTTCTCCTCTTGCTCATTCAGGATTGGATTCTCCTGGCGCAGTTGAGCAATTTGCGCTTGTGCTTCCTTGATGAGTTGGTCTGCCTTTTGCCGCTTGAGGGCAGTCTCTTCCTCCAACGCCGCGATTTCTTTCTGCAGGGCCTGGCGTTCAACCTGCTCTTGAGCGACAAGCTGTTGCGCTAGCTCCGCGGGCAAGTCATCCGTCTTCAGCAGGAGAGGGACGTAGGTGTCTATCAGTTTTTGTCGCCCCTGTAGCAGGCGGGCATGCAGGTCGTTGAATTGGTATTGGATTTCTTCAATCTCGCGGTAAATGTCGGCGATGCGTTTGCGGCTATCACGTACGTATGAATAGAACTGACCCAATGTCATCGTTGTTGCCATGTTTTCCCCTTTGTCTGTCCTCCAGTAGCCTAGTCCCTATAACCCCACGCCGCGAGCTTGCCCCCATAAGCGGCGCTTTACCTTCCAAATGAGTGTGTCTATCCAACGGGCTCCTGGCGAAGTGCCTGCTAGCTCGCTGAAACCGCCATGGGCTTCCCAGTACAACGGGCACGCGCCACAGCAGATATGCTTGATCTCGCAGTGTCCGCAAGTGGGAGGCAGGAAATGCTTGCCGCGCCAATAGCGTGCCTGCGCGCTGTACCATAGCTCGGCGAATGGCCGTTGCAGGAGGTTGCCAATGCCCCGCTCGTAGCTCGAGCAGGGCAGGAGTTCCCCATCAGGAGCTACCGATAGGAGCCCATCCACACAGGCACAGGATTTGGACCCCAAGCCATGCGTCACGGGATTGAAAAGGCAATACGGGGTTGGTGAATACCAGACCAGTTTCACGCCTTTTTCCTCTGCATGCTGTTGCACCTGCTCGATAATGGGCCCAATTTCGGTGTAGGTTACATCTTCTTCCGTATGGCGCAAGGCAGTGCCGGTGCTGATGACGACATTCATCGAGAAATACTCGGAATGCAATTCATCTGCGATATAATCCACCAGTTCGAGAAGGTGGTTACGGTTGCTTCTGCAGATGGTCGTGTTCGTATGAGTGTGAATGCCCGCCGCGCGCAGCACGTGGACTGCACGGGTGGTCTTGGCAAATGCCCCTTGATGGCGGACGATGGCATCGTGGATCTCCGGCCGGGGGCCCTCCAGGCTTACTTGGGCTGAGTCTAACCCAGCTTCTTTCAGAGTAGCCACGTAGGCTGCGTCTGCACAGCGCAAGCCATTGGTAATCAGATTGACGCGCATTCCCTTGCCTTTGGCGTAGGCGATAAGTTCTGGCAAATCCTCGCGCAAAGTGGGTTCACCGCCAGTGAAGGAGACGGTGGGGCAATGTGCCTCGTCAAAGATACGGTCAATTATCTTTTTGACCTGTGCAGTGTCCATTTCCGGGACTTGCTGACCGCGGTCAGGGGATGCCGCGTAGCAGAAGACGCATTTGTTCTGACAGCGGTAGGTCAAGGCAATTTCGGAGAGCACAGGCAATTCTCGCTTGCGCGTGCCAAAGGGTATTTCCCGCACCGCTGGTGCACCGCAGACGTCGTCGCGTAACAGAGCAGCCACACTCAGAAGCAACTTGTACAGGTCGCTGCGCACGCGTTCTTCGTCCACCGCATATTCTGTAGCCACCTCGCGGATCACTGTGTCTACGTCAGGCACCTGGCCATTCTTGTACAGCCGCGAGAGCAGTGCGACAGCGGTCTTGTTCAAGTGGTGCACACGGTTGGGGCGCAGGATGAACAATCCATCCTCGGGGCGGATGTAGATATAGCCTCTGGTCTGGGTTACTAGTTCATTCGCAAAGCTTTGCAAGTCCACGTCTTGTCCTCTAGTCGTTAGTTGGCTAGCCACCGAAGCACCTCACTGATTCTCTCTTCATCTGATTGCTGACCCGAAGACTAACCGACTAACTCTAGAAGCGGCCGACGCAAGCGCTGTGGCAGGCACTATGGCAGGCGCTGTGGCAGACGCAGGCCGAGTGGCAGGCGCTATGGCAG
>JBMFPM010000415.1:0-2069 GCA_049969135.1 Anaerolineae bacterium | reverse complement strand
GCCCCCCAGAGGTGGAGATCGAGGCTCCGCGCATGCCTTTGCCAGAGAGGTTTGCCTCCTTGGGGCTGTCAGCCGATCTCTTGCAGTCCAATGGCGTACGGATGGGCACAGCCGTGGCTGGCGAGGGAGTAGAGAAGGTGCAAGTTGACCTAGTGACGGGCCCCAAAAATGGCCCCGTCGGCGATGCCTATGCCTTGCAGCTTACTTACCCACGCCAGGAGCACGAGGCTTTGACTGCCATCCTTGAACCTAACCTGACAGTGCGGCCCGCTACGCTCATCGTGCCCGTCGTGGAACTGAAGGATCTGCGCCAGGCGAATATGATTTATGGGCCCACACAAACAGCAGTGGGCAAAGCGATTGTGGATGGCTTGGCTTCGGGATTGATACCGACATCTGCCATGGAGGAAGAGGTCATGCTGGCGCAGGTCACGGTGCATCCCCGGGCGTTAGACCGCCATCAACTCTATTGGAATGCCTACAAAGCGATGAGCGCGGCACTGAACAATGCATACAATGGAGGATGCTGAGATGGAATGCAAACAAGAACAGAATAGGGTTACCTGTACCTGCACCTATGAGCCATGCCCGCGCAAGGGCATCTGTTGCGAATGCATTGCGTACCACCGTCGCCACGGCGAGCTGCCAGGCTGCTTGTTCCCGCCTGAGGTGGAACGCACGTACGATCGCTCCATTGCGCGGTTTGTAGCGTGCTACAAGCGCTGAGCGGATGTGCGTTGTTTGTGGTGCACTTTGGAAGCACTAAAGTGCTCACTACAAACTAGAACAAACAGCCGTGCAATCTGAGCCAGGGGTCCCCTGGTATAAAGGAGCAGAATATGAACAAGAAGCCGGAGTGGTTCAAAGGGATATTCCCAGCCCTGGTCACACCGTTTCGAGATGGCAGAGCAATTGATGAAGCGGCGTACCGTTCCTTGATTCGCTTTGTCCTACCGCATGTGAATGGCGTCGTGCCGGTGGGCACGACCGGCGAGTTTGTCTACCTTACAGAGGAGGAGAAACGCCAAGCGATTGCCATCGCTTTGGATGAAGTAGGAGGCCGCGTTCCAGTGGTTGCAGGCACGGGCTGCGCCAGTACGCGCGATACGGTGGCACTGACGCGCTATGCCAAGGATGCGGGGGCACAGGCGGCTCTTGTGGTGGCTCCCTATTACCTCAAGCCTGCCTATAACGAAATCTACGAGCACTATGAAGCGGTGAGCAAGGTAGGCTTGCCGCTCATCCTCTATAACATCCCCCAATGTGCTGGCACCCATTACGAATGGTGGACGGCAGAAGGGTTGGCGCATCTGGACAATGTGGTCGGCATCAAAGATTCCAGCGGGGATATGCCGTTTCTAATGGCGCTATTTGAGAAGATCAAAGGGCTGGTGGGCATTTTCTGTGGCCATGATGAGATCATCACTGCTGCGCTGGCGGCAGGGGCAGATGGCGCCATCCTTGCCAGTGCCAACCTCATCCCAGATATCTGGCAGCAGATTTACGCTGCAGTCAAGAAGGGAGACCTAGTACAGGCGCAGGCTTTGCAAGCCAAGATTCAGATCCTCGTGCGCCTTATTACCAGGCAGGGGTCTGTTCAGGCGGTCAAAGAAGGGCTGTGGATGATGGGCCTTGAGGTGGGCAATGCGCGCTTACCGATGATGCCCGGCGATGCCTTCCGCCGCGAAGACCGTGAAGACTTGCGCTGGCAACTGGAGAAGCTGGGCAAGATCCCATGGCGCGAGGTGGAATATAAATTGTGCGGTAAGGCGGTGCAGACCAAGGTCCCTGCTACACCCCAGACGCCGCGCCGCGTCAGCAGTTTTGCCCTGAAGATTGGCGAAGGGTTCGCCGGGCCGCCCTTTTTTGAGCTGGCGCACATTGACTTGCTGTTGGGGGAGCGCGGTGGGCCTGTAGATAAGGCTATTGCTCAAGCCCTCACTGTATCCCATCCGGGCCATGAAGTGCGCCTCATCTACGAGCGCCCACGCACACTGCTCGTGCCCACTGTTACGCTGCGCACGGACAAACAGGCAGAACATGTTTACACTTGGGCTACCAACGGGGTC
>JBMFPM010000414.1:0-2083 GCA_049969135.1 Anaerolineae bacterium | reverse complement strand
GGCTGGAACAACTCGATCAAATCCACCCGGTCAAAGGAGGAGACAGCACGAACCACGGTGCGTCCGGGCAACCAGTGCAGCACAGCCAAATCACCCATCACTTCAATGGCCGCTTCTGGAAAGCGCGCCTGCAATGCCTGCAATGCTGGCAAGGTCAACAACACGTCTCCCAGCGCACCTGGTCGTATGACCAAGACATGCATTGCTCAGAAATCTCCTAAAAATGCAGCTAGGGAAAGCAGGTAATTGAGAAGAGGTGGACGATTATTTCACCACCAGCACTGGACAGTTGGCATATTCGATAACCCGTTCAGTGACGCTGCCGATTAGAATGCGGCGTGGCCCATGCCGCCCAACTTGGCCAATAACAATGAGATCCGCCCCCTCTTCATTAGCCAGGGATGTAATCTCACTATAAGGGGTACCATAGCGAATGACCTGCTTGGTCTTCAGGCTAGCATCCGTCGCCAGGCGGGTCAGGTAATTCAGATAACGCTGCCCGGTAACTTCCAACTCTTGCCTCACCTGCTGGGCCATCCGTCCCGATACACTAGCCAGTTCCTCGACTACTGTATCATCTACCACATAGACAAAAGTGATTTGCGCCTGGTGCAAGAGAGCCAGTTGAATAGCCAGTTTCCCAGCAGTTACCGAGGGCTGAGACCCATCGGTCGGAACCAAGATATGCCGAAAGAGCGTTCGCGCCTCCATGTTTGCACTCCCTTGTGTTAACTGGACTCATCAAGTCCTTCACCCGATGCACCTCGGTATATAGACGACCTCTTCTCCCCAACAATATCCCGATAAGGTTGCTCGTATTCACGCCTAGGCGGCCCAATGGTCGGCCGAGCTGTCTTCGTCTTCAGACGCTTGAGCCGGAATATCTCTTCTCGCTCGCGTTCTTCAAGGGTGGACTCGATAAAGGCTATGGTCTCTTCATAAGCGGGGATAAAGATATGCTGCAGAGCGTTGACCCGCCTTTGTGTACGACGTAACTCCATCGCTAGGCGCCATACTGTACCCACCAATTCGCAAAGTTCAGGGAGAGACTTTAATACTTCCCGGAAGGCTGTGCTTGCTTCATCTAGTGTTGCTCTCGTATCTCCCAGACTGTAGGGCATCGCCAGAGGCTCTCCTCGTGTTTCGATCACCGGTATGGGGATGCCCATCACCCCCCGCCATCCGATTTGCACTTCGACAGTTTTGTGCGCCGCCAAAGCAGCCCACTCGATATGCTCCCGTCCCATGGTCAACTCGCTCTTTTCCAAAGCGCGATAGGCTACGTCAAGCAACTTCCATACATGCTCCTGCAATCTCTCGGCATCATGAGCAACGCGCATCAGTTCTGTAATCAGCACTTCTCGCTTCTTGTCCAGGACTTCGTACCCCTCACGGACGAAAGCCAATTCTTGTTTCATGCGCAACAAGCTGCTGCGCGTGGGAGCTACGTTGATCTTTGCCATATCACTTCCGATAGTATTGCTGAATTTCTTCCGCTGTAACGCGGGTTAGTTCATCCGGCGGCAATATGGAGAGCAATTGCCAACCAATGGTCAGCGTTTCCTCTATAGAGCGATTCTCAGTTGGGTCTTGCTGGATAAAGCGGCGCTCGAAAGCTCGACCGAACTCCAGATACTTCCGGTCTACCGTTGACAGTTCCTCTTCACCAATAACCGAGGCCAAAGAACGCACATCCTGTACGTGTGCGTAGGCTGCGTAAAGCTGCGCGGACAAATGGCTGTGGTCAGCACGGGTTCGACCTTCGCCAATGCCGTCCTTCATCAGCCTCGATAGGCTCGGTAAAACCGCAATGGGCGGATAGATACCCTGATAAGCCAATTCCCGACTCAGCACAATCTGCCCCTCTGTAATATAGCCAGTCAGATCTGCTACAGGATGGGTGATATCATCATTGGGCATCGTCAGAATGGGCAGTTGTGTGATGGAGCCCCTGCTGGTCTTGATACGCCCCGTGCGTTCATAGAGAGAAGCCAGATCGCTGTAGAGATAGCCAGGGTATCCTTTGCGGCTAGGCACTTCGCCCCGGATATTCGAGATCTGGCGTAAGGCCTCACAGTAGTTG
>JBMFPM010000413.1:0-2127 GCA_049969135.1 Anaerolineae bacterium | reverse complement strand
GTCGCAGTTCCGGGTCTATCACCCGGCGTAAGACATTCGTAATCTCAGCTTCCGTTGGCATAATGATCCTTTTCTCACCAATTCTGAAGGTTTTAGTGTAGCCACTCGGTATGATCTACCAAGCGACCGCTCAAGTAAGCCTGCACCGCCTCATCAATGGAAGCGATATCTGTGATGAAGGGGCGGATGCCAGCTTGGCGCATGCTCTCGTAGGCGCCAGTGCCCATGCCGCGCGCGAGCAAGACCTGGCAATCGGCGATAGCAGCCGCCATGCGTGCATGGCGGCTCTGGGCGCCCGCATCGAAGCCATGGCCACGCGGGTCAGTCCCATGGGAGCCCTCATCGTGAGGCTCACCGGCAAATTGAGCGTGTCCCACTTTGTCCCGAATTTCCCGTCCTATGATTTTGTTGTCCTCGATGGTGAGGACAACGTAAAAGGGCGCACGCCCAAAATGTTGACTGATAGTCTTTCCGTCTTCGGATACTGCAGCAATCTTCATAGTTTTTCCATACTCCTTTCGTCGTTTGTCGTACTCAAATCAGTGTGTTAACAGAAGGGTAAAACTCCCTTCGTCGGAAAAGCACTCGATGCGGCGTGACATTGCCTACCAAATCATGATCCCAAAGTAGCTAGTGATGAATTTGGCCGCGACGTACAGGAAGTACAAGCCAAAGATCAACTTCAGCGTGGCTGGCCGGAGGCGCCTAATGAGTGCTGCGCCTACCTGTGCTCCGACGATAGTGCCTGCAGCAAGCAGCAAACCTGTGGGCAGGTCCACGAAACCTTGCGCCAGTTTAATACTGCCCCCAACTAACGTAAGTGGGATCATGGTTGCCAGTGAAGTGCCCATGGTGAGGTGCACGGGGGCATCGAAGAGGTAAATCAACCCCGGCACCAGCGCATAGCCACCACCCAATCCAGCCACGCCAGTGGTGATGCCGACAACGAAAGCCAGAACTACCCAACCCCAGACGGGTCCAGGTATACGGTTGGCTTTTGCCACTGCCTTACGCTGTGTCGCTCCCTCCCAGATCATGCGGATGGCTGGCCAGAGGAAGATGAGCCCCAGGATTAGCCCCAGCAGTTTGACGTGGCTAGCCAAGAAAGTAAACAGCCAGGACCCCAGGAGGACTCCTAAGATACCCCCTCCGCTCAGCCAGGCAACTGCCTTTGTGTCCAGGTTGCGGCGCAGCAGATGACCATAGCCGCCGGAGATAGCGGTGAAGATCACGGCGAAGAGGACGGTGCCCACAGCAATAGATGCTGGATAGCCCATCCAGAAGTGGATAACCGGCAGCATCACGCTGCAGCCACCTGTGCCAATGAGACCGCCAACCAAACCGGCACAAAAGCCCACCACTGTTAGTGCAATGCCCTTGGCGGCAGTTAGGGATGCAACTCCTGGCGCAGCACCGATCCCGGTAACAAGCGCCCAGACAAGTGTTGCGGCAATGATGAGCAGAAGCACTGCAGTCGGGATTTGCTCCCGCCACCAAGTTGTTGTTTTGTCGCTCATTTTATCACTCCTCAGTATAGTGTTGTCTCGATGTCTTAAGGAGTCTTTTCCTCCTTGTCTTTAGAGGGTAGCGGCGCCAACGCTTCGTCCGCGATTTTCTTGGCAATGCGCTCCACATCAGCCATGTCAAAGTCCAGAGTAGGCACTTTATCTACCCCTTCTTTGGCGATCACTGTCTCGTAATCATAGGGGATGCCGCGCTGTTCCAGAACTTTGCTGGCACAGCGATTGCCACAGCCATTGATGACAATCAGCCGTCTGGCACGCTTTGCGATGTCTATGTGTGGCTTTGAGTCGGCAGCGACGGCAGTGATGCAGCACATGCGCGCTGCCTCTTTCGAGTTAGTTAGCTCTACTGCTACCTGATGGCCCACCTGGCCCACGCTGGCTGCGCCATCGCAAGCCAAAATGATGTCTAGATTTTCGGCTTCTTTGGCACAAACGGGCAAAATCCTCACTTTTTCCTTTTCCATGGTTGTTTCCTCCTTGTTGTTTTAGAATCCTAGTTTCTTTTGCAAGGCATCCGTCTTGCTCCGTGCTACTTCTACGGCCTCGATAAAGAGCATCTTGGCTTCTGCTTCGCGCAAAGGCTGCAGCGGAGTGAGTGCCA
>JBMFPM010000412.1:0-2133 GCA_049969135.1 Anaerolineae bacterium | reverse complement strand
GTGTCCTTTGAAGTGCGGGAGAGAGAAATCCTGGGCATCGCTGGCGTCCAAGGCAATGGGCAGACAGAATTGGTGGAAGCCCTAACGGGACTGCGGCCTGTCCTGGCAGGGGAGATACGCATCCTGGGCACGCCAGTGACCAACGCGAATCCGCGCAAGATCCTGGAAAAGGGTGTCGCACATGTGCCTGAGGATCGCCAGCGGGATGGCCTGGTTCTGAGCCGCCCGGTTCATGATAACCTGGTATTATGCACATATTATCTACCTCCTTTCGCTAAGGGCATCAGCATCCAGGAAGATACCATCATTGCTACGGCCTCCAAGCTGGTGGAAGAATTCGATGTGCGCACACCGAGCGTCTTTGTGCCCGCTTCTACCCTCTCCGGCGGCAACCAACAGAAAGTGATCGTAGCACGGGAATTCTCGCGTCCTGTGAAATTGATTATCGCCGCCCAGCCTACGCGTGGTTTGGATGTAGGCTCCATTGAATACATCCACCAGCGCATCCTCCAAAAGCGCAGCGAGGGCACGGCAGTGCTCCTGGTTTCGCCTGAACTGGATGAAATCATTGCCTTGTCCGATCGCATCGCGGTCATGTACCGGGGACAGATCATGGACATCGTGCCTGCCAAGGGGGTCAACCGTGAGTACCTCGGGCTGCTGATGGCAGGAGTAGAAGCCTCTGAAGCGGCCAAGCTGGCTCCTCCTACGATTGGAGTGGAAGAGGTCGAACGTGTCTTCTAGCCAGTTGGACGGGACCGAATAACGAGAAGGAGTGGAAAGTGGACAAAGAAAGAGGGGGGACTGAATCAACACCAACTGTGGTACAAGAAAAGCAGCAAGCTACCAGGGCGAGAAAGGGAGGGGGAATCCCGATCCCGGCGTCATGGCAAACTGTGCTTTTGCCGATTCTGGCAGTTTTCACCGGCCTGGTTATCGGAGCCATCGTTATCGTGATTACCGATGCTGCCGTTGTTGCTACCTACCGTAACTTTTTCCGTGCGCCAGGCACAGCGCTGGCTGCAACGTGGCGGAGCATTGCGACTGCTTATGGCGCCCTGCTTTATGGTTCCCTCGGCAACCCACGGGAAATCTACGAAGGGATCCGAGTTTATCAAAGCACTGGCGACAGTGCCCTATTCTTGCGCGCTATCTGGCCCATCACGGAAAGCCTGGTCGCGGCAACGCCCTACATTTTTGGAGGGCTAGCTGTAGCGCTAGGGTTCCGCTGTGGTCTGTTCAACATTGGCGCGGAGGGCCAACTAGGTATTGGCGCTTTGGCTGCTGCCTGGGTGGGATATAGCATCACCAACTTACCTGCGTTCATCCACCTGCCGCTAGCGCTCCTGGCAGGTGCGTTGGGAGGAGCCATCTGGGCTGCCATCCCCGGCTATCTCAAAGCCAAAACAGGAGCCCATGAAGTCGTGAATACGATCATGATGAATTGGATCTCTTTCCGCCTCAGCGACTGGCTGCTTAACGGGCCGATGAAGGCTCCTGGCTATCGCCCTGTTACACCCAACATCGAGCCAACTGCTGCTTTGCCGCGTTTATTCCCGCCACCTATCCGCTTCCACGTGGGCTTTTTCCTGGCTCTGATTGTTGCCGGCATCGTTTACTGGTTCTTGTTCAAAACCACTCTGGGCTTTGAAATCCGCACTGTAGGCGCTAATCCTGATGCAGCGCGTTACGCTGGGATGAGCATCACACGCAACATTATGCTTGCCATGATATTGAGTGGGGCATTGGCTGGACTGGCAGGAACCAGCCAAGTCTTGGGAGTAGACCACTGGGTCGGACAGGGCTTCACTGCCGGCTACGGGTTCGACTCCATCGCCCTTGCCCTGCTGGGTAAGAGCCATCCATTTGGTGTTGTCCTAGCGTCATTGCTCTTTGGCACGCTGCGCAGTGGTGCTACGCGCATGCAGTCCCTGGCTGGCATTCCCATTGACATCATATCCATTATTCAGGGCTTGGTCATCGTCTTTATCGCTGCGCCTGCCATCATTCGCTGGCTGTATCGCATCCGTGTGGAGCGAGCAGAAGAAGTCGTCCTCACCCGCGGATGGGGCAAATAGCGCAGAGACACGATAGAATCTTGGAAAGGTGCGAAGAATGGCAACAACTGCTGTA
>JBMFPM010000411.1:0-2136 GCA_049969135.1 Anaerolineae bacterium | reverse complement strand
TGTCAATGTCTCACGATTATAGCCAAACCTGCCGAGCAGTCAACTTTCACACCCTTTGTTCCACATCCTCCTTATACAGCGCGTCGACTCTTACGTCGCACCAGATTGAACACGAGATTCGCTTCTTCCACCCCGAGTTTTGCCACTCCAAGCCCATAAACGAGCAATCCTAGTATCCCAGGCACAATTACTTGCACGGTCCGAGTGATAAAGCCTTCGCCTGGCAATACAATGCGCAGTATGGCAAGACTCAAATAGACCAATGCGCCCATCACCACAGAAGCCAATGCGATTTTGCCCACGGCAGATGTCAACTGCTGCTTTGTCAATGAGCCTACGCGGCGGCGCAGTAGAATAAACATGATAATAGCATGGCTGGCTAACTGTACGGAGTTGGCAAGAACAAGGCCGATCATGCCCGTCTTGCAAACAAAAGCAAGGGTGGGAGCTACCCCCAAGTAAATGAACACGCAGATGATACCCACCATCACTGGCGTCACAGTATCTTTCTGTGAGTAGAAGGCAAAGATCAGTAATAAATCTACTGCTGCAAATGGCGTTCCCAGCAGGTAACCAACTAAGGCTCGGGCAGTCTGCTGGGTATCAAAGGCGGTGAATTCCCCATGCTGGAAAATGAGCGAGATAATCGGCACGCCGAGCACGAATAAGCCCACTGTTGCTGGAACAATGAGCACCAGGACAAGACGAAGCCCCAAAGCCAGGGTCTCCTTAAATTCCTCGCGACCGTTATGCAAATTCAGGCGGGATAGAGCTGGCAATACCGCCATGGAAACTGCTGTGGACACCAACCCCAGCGGAAACTCTCGCAAACGAGTAGCAGCAGCCATCCAGGCGATAGCTTGCTCACCAACTCGAGAGGCTAGATTGCGGTCAATGACAACCCCTATCTGGCTGATAATCAGGCTGAGGACTACAGGAATGTACAACATCACGATACGCTGTAGTGCTGGATGCCTCAAGCTCAACGAAAAGCGAACCCGTCCCCGATAAAGCCCTGGAAGCTGTACCGCCATTTGCAAAAATGCTCCCAGCACAATCCCAAGCGTGAGGCTAGCAATGCCAATGCGACGCGCGAGCAACTGCGTGCCTAGAATACCGCCGAGATTGAACACGGCGGCCCCTATAGCAGGATAAGTGAAAACCTGCTGCGCATAAAGCACTGCGGTCAAGATGCCAGATACACCGAAAAACACCACTGCTGGGGAGATAATGCGAATCAAAACAGTGGTCACGCTTTGCAACCGAGCATCGAATCCCCCCACTAATAGGCGAGTCAGCAGCGGAGCCGCCATTTCAGCCAGGAGCAAGAACCCGCCCATGACTACAACCACCAGGCTAAGCACAATACTTACCAGGTGCCAAAGCTCCTCCTTTTCCTCTTTAGCCGCATATTCGCTAAAAACCGGAACCAGAGCAGCGCTGACCATGCCCCCGACCAGCAGTTCGTAAATATTCTTAGGTACAAGAGAGGCCGCTTCAAACGCGCTCATCTCGCCCGTTGCCCCGAAGAAATAGGCATTGCGGTTGTCACGTATTAAGCCAAAGATACGACTGGCAATATTGCCCAATGAAACGATAAGCGCTGCACCGGCGATGCTTCGTCGTTGAGCGGGTATGCCTGGGTCAAGCGTTTCAGATATATCAAGCTCGTTTTTCTGCATTGCTTTGCTCCAGGATATGGGCAATTAGTTGGGTAGTAGAATGACCTGGGGTATAGGGCAGGATCACCACGCGACCACCATAGCTTTCGACAACCCGGGCTTCGGGCAATACCTTGCCTGCTTGCCCTGTACTATTACCGGCATAATCCCCGCCTTTAACATAAACATCAGGTTGAAGGGCATGGACAAGCTCCTCGGCAGTATCCTCATCAAAAAGAATAACATAGTCCACACAAGCCAACGCGCAGAGAACCTCCGCTCGTTCTACCTGTGGAATCAGCGGCCTGCCTGGCCCTTTCAACCTGCGTGCTGAGGCATCGCTGTTCAGCCCGACAAAAAGAGCATCGCCCAATCTGCGTGCCGCCTGCAGGTAACGCACATGCCCGACGTGCAGCAAGTCGAACACCCCATTGGTCAGTACAGAGGTTTTACCCTGAAGACGCATCTCCTGGCG
>JBMFPM010000410.1:0-2151 GCA_049969135.1 Anaerolineae bacterium | reverse complement strand
CCCAGCCGGGTTGGAAGCTGCTTGGCGCTGATTATTCGCAGGTGGAATTGCGCATCCTGGCTCACGTCTCTGGTGATGAGAATCTGCTGGCTGCTTTCCGGCGCGGCGAAGACATCCACGCTAGCACAGCTTCGCGCATTCTGGGTGTGCCCATTGAGCAGATAACACCAGAAATGCGCCGTCTGGCGAAGACGATCAATTTTGGCTTGATCTATGGCATGAGCGACTGGGGACTGGCGGCACGGACTGAACTCTCTCAAGAAGAAGCAGCCCAGTTCATTGCCAAGTATTTTGCACAGTATCCACGTGTGCAACAGTACCTTGCTCGCATCAAACAACAAGCCGCCGAACAGGGCTATGTCGAGACTTTGCTGGGGAGAAAGCGGTATTTCCCTGAACTGAAATCAGGGAGCAAAGCACATGGTAGCCTGAAAGCTGCTGCACAGCGCATGGCCATCAACCATCCCATTCAAGGTACTGCTGCAGATATTATCAAGATAGCGATGATCCGTCTTCACGACGAACTACAGAACCGTCACTTGCGTAGCAAGATGATTCTGCAAGTACACGATGAGCTGGTGCTGGAAGTGCCTGATGATGAGTTAGAAACAGTGAGTTCGCTGGTCAAATCAGTCATGGAAAATGCCTATCCATTGGATGCTCCATTGCGGGTAGACATCAAGATAGGGCAAAATTGGGGAGAGATGGATTAAGCATGATTAGAGACGAAATAGCCGAACTGGTGCGCCAAGCAATTGAAGAAGCGCAAAAAAGGAAGGCTTTGCCCAAGTTCGACATCCCAAAGATTCCTGTGGAACGGCCGAAGCAGGAGGGACATGGCGATTTTGCGACTCCGGTGTGCCTACAGCTAGCCAGCTTGGCTCGCATGGCACCTGCGCGTATTGCGCAAGTGGTCGTGGAGAACTTGGCTCATCCCGATTACTTAGAAGGGGTGGAAGTAGCCGGGCCTGGCTATATTAATTTTGTGCTCTCAGCACGGTGGCTAGCCCAGCAGGTGGAAGTGATTCTGCGAGCAGGCGACCGTTATGGGGATATTGACCTGGGCAAGCGACGCAAAGTGCAGGTCGAGTTCATCAGTGCGAATCCCACCGGCCCTTTGCACATTGGCAGTGGGCGCAATGCTGTCGTTGGAGATGCGCTGGCAAATGTGCTCGCTGCAGCAGGATACGACGTACAGCGCGAATACTATGTGAATGACGCTGGTACGCAGATGGGGCTATTCGCTGAAAGCCTTTATGCTCGTTATGCTCAGGCATTGGGCCAGGATGAGCCTATGCCTGAAGGAGGGTATCAAGGCTCATATATGGTGGAAATGGGCCAGCGCGCTGCCCGCGAATATGGACGGCGCTTTCTGGATATGGAACGGGCCGAAGCATTGAAGGCGCTGGGGGACATAGGGCTCAAATATACCCTGGAGTCCATTCAAGCTGATGTGGCTTTGATGGGCATTCGCTTTGATCGCTGGTTCTCTGAACGGACGTTGTACGAAGACGGAACTTTTGATCATGTGATGGCGTTGCTGCGTGAGCGGAACTATATTGCCGAGCGGGATGGGGCGGTGTGGTTTGTCGCTACCGCTCTTGGCGCGGATAAAGATGAAGTCATCATCCGCTCCGGTGGTGCACCGGGTTACTTTGCTTCGGATATTGCGTACCACTATGATAAGTTTGTACGCCGAGGATTTGATTGGGTGATTGACGTGTGGGGTGCCGATCACCAAGGCCATGTGCCACGTATGTATGCCATGATGCGTGCCCTAGGGATTGACCCCAAACGTCTGTCCATTGTCATTTATCAATTGGTTACACTCAAGCGTAGAGGAGAAGTGGTACGCCTCTCCAAGCGCACAGGTGATATCATCACGCTGCGTGAGGTGCTGGAAGATGTGGGCGCTGATGCCGTGCGCTTTTTCCTGCTCTCGCGGACAGCAGAAAGCCAGATGGATTTTGACTTGGAGTTGGCGAAGGAGCACTCTAACGAAAACCCAGTCTATTACATCCAGTATGCCCATGCCCGCATTAGCAGCATTCTGCGCGTGGCACAGGAACGCGGGTTGGAATTGGATGGTGGCGATGTCAGTTTACTCACGCATCCTATGGAATTGGCTTTGATCCGACGCATGTTGATGTT
>JBMFPM010000409.1:0-2157 GCA_049969135.1 Anaerolineae bacterium | reverse complement strand
ATGCCATACAGGATTCCCCCCACGGCGGCCATAGAAGAACCTAGTGCGAAGGTAATAGAGATAATGCGATCTACAGGCACACCCATTAATGGCACCACGCTCTTATCGAAGGAAATAGCCCGCATGGCCATACCCGTCATTGTTTTGCGCACGATGGTATCCAAGATAAACATCACGATGGCTGAGATGACTAGGATCACAACCTGAATAGTGGAAATAGCGACCTCGCCCACGTTAAAGTTAATGACTGGGATCACCTGAGGCAGGATGCGTGGTTCCGGACCAATCGTAGCTAAAGTTGTGTTTTCTAGGACAAGGCCAATACCCAGCGCGGTGATCACCGCTGAGATGCGGGGCGCTTGGCGCAGTGGTTTGTAAGCAACTCGCTCGATAAAGATGGCTAGCAGCGATGTGCCCAGCATCGCTATGAGCATGGTTAACACAAAAACAATCACTCCGGGTAAATGCAGGAGATGCCCTAGCAAGAAAGAGGCGCTAAAAAAGCCGATATACGTGCTCACCATAAAAATATCGCCATGGGCAAAATTGATCATACGCAGAATGCCATAAACCATGGTATAACCTAGGGCGATCAATGCATATACGCTGCCCAATTGCAGGGCATTCAGGATTTGTTGGATGATAAATTGCACTTGACTCCCTCTTTTCAGCAGTCTCCTTTTTAGGTCAGGCCCTAAGGGTTAAGAAACCCTTAGGGCCTGCGGCGCAGAAATCTGGTTTCTCGCCCCTGACCGAGTTCCTGCGCATTCCGAAACGATCATGGTGCAGCAGAAGTGTAATATGTGAATTTGCCGCCCTTGATCTGAATGATCACGGCGCTCTTGATGGGATCGCCGGTGCCTTTGAACTGCATAGTGCCCGTCACACCCTCGTATTCGGTGATACTGGCCAGGGCATCGCGCACAGCCTGGCGGTCGATCTTTCCTGCCGCTTGGATCGCCTGGAAGGCTAGACCGAATGCATCATAGGTCAGAGCGGCTACGTCATCCGGGGTCTTGCCATAGGTCGCCTCATAGTTCTTGATGAATTTCTGTGCCTTGGGCGTGGCAATATCCGGCGCATAGTGGGTGGTGAAGAATAGCCCTTCGCAATCTGCACCACACAGGTCAATAAGCTCCAGGTTGCCCCAGCTATCACTGCCGAAGATGGTGCCTGTGTACCCGAGCTTGTACGCCTGCTGCACCTGCAGCGGCACTTCGCTGTAGTAGTTCGGCAGGAAGAGAACGTCGGCGTTAGAAGCTTTGATCTTGGTGAGTTGGGCGGAGAAATCCTTGTCGCCAGTGGTATAGGTCTCAAAGGCGACCACCTTCTTACCGGCTTCTTCAAAAGTCTTCTTGAAGATCTCAGCGATGCCCTTATTGTACTCGCTAGCGACGTCATAGAGGACAGCGGCGGTATTGGCCTTTAGGGTATTGATGGCGAATTTCGCGGCGACTACGCCCTGGAAATCATCAATGAAGCAGGCGCGGAAGATGTACTTCTTGCCAGCCGTGGTCTTGGGGTTTGTAGACCAGGGGCTGATCATGGGCAATTTGGCATCTTCACAGACTGTGGAAGCAGGGATGGCATTGCGGCTGGCATTGGCACCGATATGCACTAGCACACCGGCGGTATTCAGCTTCTGGGCTACAGCAGCCGCTGACTCAGCTTTGTCTTCATTGTCCTCGATGAGCAACACGATCTTGTACTTCTTGCCCCCGACCTCCAGCCCGCCTGCGTCATTCACTTCCTTCGCAGCCATCTCTGCAACATTCTTGCACGATGCACCAACCACGGGGATACCACCCGTGAGCTCGGCATTCACTCCGATTTTGATTTCCGCGGGAGCTCTCGGGCCACATGCCGTCAGCGAACCGAGCAGAATCAGGGCGAGCAGCGCTAACACGATTTTCTTACACATGAGCCTCCTCCTTTTTCTCAGGATAGTTACAGGTGTCAAACATTTTTACCCTGTTTTTGCGCCTGGTTCCACCCCCTTTCGCATAGAGGACGTTGCTCTGCTGCTATGCATAATTGGTTTTCCTGCCAGGGTACAAAAAAACCTAGTGAGGCAATGGTCTGCAGGCGAGACTATGTCACTAGGGTGTAGCAGACCCCCACGCCCACGAATGTCGCTGTTTCGTACCCGATCACCAT
>JBMFPM010000408.1:0-2160 GCA_049969135.1 Anaerolineae bacterium | reverse complement strand
ATACCGGAGCCCATCCGCTGGGCACACCGCGTGGCTGGGGGAGAACACCTGCCGAAACCTCAACTACGAGTTGAACAAGGAATGCTTTTCTGACAAGTTCACCACGAAAACATATCTTTGATCTGACTTGATGGAGCATAAGATGGCTTTCGAGCAAGAAATCCAACAAGCGGCCGAAATCCTAGCCGCTAGCCACCATGCGGTGGCACTAACCGGAGCGGGGCACAGCACGCCCTCCGGCATCCCCGATTTCCGCAGCCCAGGTTCCGGCCTGTGGGAACAGGTAGATCCGATGGAAGTTGCCTCCATCTATGGCTTCCAGCGCAACCCGCAAGCCTTCTTCGAGTGGATCCGCCCATTGGCTAAGCAAATCATGGAAGCGCAGCCAAATCGGGCTCACTTTGCCCTGGCAGAGCTAGAGCAGATGGGCGTGCTCCAGGCGGTCATTACCCAAAACATAGATGAGTTGCACCAGCGCGCTGGCTCCAAGCGCGTCCTCGAGTTGCACGGCAGTGTGCGCACAGCAACCTGCACACGCTGCCGCAAGCAGGTGCTCACCAAAGAAATGTGGCCTGCTTTTGTGGCCAGCGGCGCTGTACCGCACTGTCCATCCTGCGGGGGCTTGCTCAAACCTGATGTCGTGCTCTTTGGCGAACTGCTGCCCCTCGATGTCATTTATGATGCACAACAAGAGGCTGAGCATTGCGATGTCATGCTCGTTGCTGGATCGTCGCTGGAGGTGTACCCGGCCGCAGAGCTGCCCAGCCGCGCAGTGGAGCATGGCGCCAAACTCATCGTAGTGAACTACACACCGACATACATGGACGAGCGCGCAGCGGTGGTCATTCACGATGATGTGGCAGCAATTCTGCCAGAGGTTGTCACAAGGGTAAAGCAACTTGGAGAAAAATAACTTCATTGTTATTCTGACCAAAGCACTTTCATTGTCATTCTGAACGAAGTGAAGAATCTGAACGAAGAATCTGCGCAACTGAGACGAGTTGCGCTCAAGTTAGGCAGGATGCTGCGGCTTCGCCTCAGCATGACACAAGGGAGGATGTGGCTATCATGTGCGAACCCTCCCATGGTGTCATTCTAAGCGGAGAAGCCTGCAATACCTGGACGAGCGATGCCTCAAGGATCAGAATTTTGGTTCGCCTAAGAGTGAGCCTGAACATAAAAGAAGTAGCCATAGAGGATTGATCCCTGGAGAAATAAGAGACACCATGGTTAACGCTAACGAGGAACTAGCTAGACAATTGGGTACTAGTTCAACGGCTGAAGCCGTGCCTACAAGCATCTGGGCACGATGCCCTACCACGAGGGCTTTCTTGCAGAGGATTGTGCTGGGCCTGGTGATCGCGCTCTTGGGCTGGCTCACCATAAGGCCAGGGCAAACGGTCTATGCCGACACCGCCGGTTTCCGTGGCCAAGTAACGGATGTGCTTACCAAACAGCCTATCCGTGGCGCAGTGGTCACAGCGGGAGGAACACAGACTACCACAGATGCAGATGGCCGTTATCTGCTACGCTTGGCTCCTGGGACATACGAAGTCAGTGTACAGGCGGCGGGATATATCGGCATGTCCAAAAGTTACCAGAAGGTGCGCAGTAATACGTACACCAACGTGGATTTCGCCATGGTGCTCGCTGCCCCCTCGGTACAGCAGCGCACTGCCCTGGATGCCCTCCTGCGCCAGCCAGTTGAAACCAAGTTCACAGATGAAGAGTTGACTACAATGCAGATCAGCGGCTTTCAGCCCTCTGGCATAACGCGGCTGCCTGCAACAATCCGCGTGCTGATGCCCGACAACACGGTGGTGGTCATGCCTCTCGATGAATATATCAAGGGCGTGCTGCCCAAGGAGATGCCACCCCATTGGCCGATGGAAGCGTTGAAAGCCCAGGCAGTAGCCGCGCGCTGCTATGCCGCTGCCGGGCCGCGCCATGCGGCGCTTGGGGCAGATGTGTGTACTACTGTACATTGCCAGGTGTGGAGTCCGGTACGCTATAAGACGACGGACCAGGCTGTGGACAGCACGCATAATGTAGCCCTCACTTATGCCGGCAACATCATCCGCGCCTTTTTCTTCGCACGCTGCGATGGCCACACGCGCAGTGCGTTGGAGGTGTGGGGTACCAACGTGCCTTACTGCCACA
>JBMFPM010000407.1:0-2178 GCA_049969135.1 Anaerolineae bacterium | reverse complement strand
TCCTGAGTTGCTACGCTATGTCGGTTTACTAGTAGATTAAATTGTTAAAGTTCATTAGTGCGTCATAACCGCTAAAGCACTTACTACAAACTTGCAACGGCTTAGGAGATCGCTTCTTTCGCTACGCGTGCGGCTGAGCTGGCATCGGGTGCATAGAGGTCAGCGCCGAACTCGTCAGCAAAGCGCTGCGTCACCGGCGCGCCGCCAATGATCACTTTCACTTGTTCGCGCAACCCAGCCTTGCTCAGCGCTTCAATAGTCGCCTTCATTGCCATCATCGTCGTGGTGAGCAATGCAGACATACCCACGATCTGGGGCTTGTTTTCACGCACTGCCTGGACGAACCTCTCGGCAGGCACATCTACCCCCAGGTCAATCACGCGGAAACCAGTTCCTTCCAGCATCATGCTGACCAGATTCTTGCCGATATCGTGCAGGTCGCCAGCTACTGTGCCGATGACCACCGTGCCGATAGGTTTGACCCCCGCTTCAACCAGATAGGGCCGCAGCACTTCCACACCTGCCTTCATGGCGCGGGCAGCAATGAGCATTTCCGGCACGAAGAACTCTTGCCGCTCGAAGCGCTGGCCCACCTCAGTCATGGCTGGGATCAACGCTTCGTTGAGCAATTCGGCAGCAGAGATTCCCTGCCCGAGCGCCTGAGCGGTCAGGGCTTTGACTTCCTCTGCCTGACCCACAATCACTTTGTTGTAGATTTCCTCCTTCAATGACACGTATCGTCTCCTTTCACGTTCATGGATGTAATGATTTCGTGGAACAGCCGCCATGGCACGGCCCACGAGTGCTATTGTATAGAAGGCTCTTCCTCTGAGCAAATGCAACAACTCGATTTACAATTTTTACCACGAGCATGCAGAGAGGGATCTCTCTGCTGGAATACGGATTTTCTCTGCGCCCTTTGCGCCCTCGGCGGTAAAGCCCCTAGAACAGATGGACCGCAGCAATCACCGGAGCGAACAGGGAAGAGACCAGCGACATCACCGTGATGAGCGTATTCATCGAAGGGCCTGCCGTGTCCTTGAACGGATCGCCAACGGTATCGCCGACAACACTAGCCTTGTGCGCATCAGAACCAGAGCCACCGAATTCGCCGGACTCGATGAGCTTTTTCGCGTTATCCCACAAGCCGCCAGCATTTGCCATGAACAAGGCGAAAATCACGCCAGTGAAGATGCTGCCGCCCAGGAAGCCCCCCAGTGCTTCTGGCCCAAGGACAAAGCCAACCAACACCGGCAGGACGACAGCCAGGAAAGCGGGCAGCACCAAAGAGTTCAATGCCCCCTGTGCCGCCAGGCTGACGCAGAATGTATAGTCCGGTTTCTCTGTTCCTGCCAGGATCCCCGGGCGCTGGCGGAACTGGCGGCGGATCTCCTCAATCATTTTGAAAGCGTTGTTTGTGACTGCGAGCATAGTCAAAGCGCTGAACAGTGGTGGCGTCATGGCTCCCAGCAGGGTTCCGGCCACGACAATGGGACTGCGCAAGCTGAGGGAAAGCTGCACCCCTCTCACGCCCACTACTTGAGCATAAGCAGCAAAAAGGGCCAGGACGGTAAGCGCCGCAGCAGCGATGGAAAAGCCTTTGGTAATCGCCTTGGCAGTGTTGCCTGCGGCATCGAGGACATCAGCAGTATCAATCACTTTATGCGACATCCCAGACATCTGGGCGATGCCCCGCGCGTTGTCCACAATGGGTCCATAGGCATCTGCGGAGACGATCATCCCAGTGATGGTCAACATGCCAACGGCGCTGATACCCACGCCATAGATGCCATCCAGACCAGCGCGTGCAGTTAGGAAATAGGCGAGCAAAGTTGCTACAGCAATGCCAACCATGGAGGGGACAATGCTGATCAATCCGTAGCTGAAGCCGGTGATGATATTGATGGCTGCCCCGGAGTGGGAAACTCGCGCTGTCTCCAGCACCGGCTTCTGGTCAGAAGAGGTATAATAATCGGTGGTGAAGCCGATCACCACGCCGACGATGAGACCGGCTAGAGTAGCCCACAGCACGCCCAAGTTGTAGCCACCCAGGATAGTTACCAGCGCTGCTAGCAGGGCAAAGACCAGGGCGGTGAAAATGGTCCCGCGGTTGAGTGCCTGCCCTGGCTTGCCGTCTTTGCCCACGCGCACAAATTGCAAGCCAATAAGCGAGGCTAT
>JBMFPM010000406.1:0-2183 GCA_049969135.1 Anaerolineae bacterium | reverse complement strand
TATTGCGTATGAGACGCTGCGCGACCCCGCTAAGAGAGCTGCATATGACCAACAGCGTGCTGAGGCAAAGAGAACTACAGCACAAAGACCACGTACCAAGACCACGCTAGCAGAAACCACAGCCTTGGAGACTCCAAAGAAACCTGCTCGTTATAGAATCCCTGTGCTCCTGGCAGCAATAGGGTTGTTAGTCGTTGGCATGGTAGTTCTTGCAATCCTTTCGCAAAGGCAACCTGCGGCAGAAGAGACCCCTATGTCACAAGGTGATGTCACAACGTATCTCACACAGGGACGGCGGTTCCTAGAACAGGGAAAGGTGAATGAGGCCATCGCAGAATTCCAGTCGGTTCTCCGCCTCGATCCCAATTCAGTAGAAGGGCATTTCCAACTTGGAAATGCCTACTTTCAACAAGGCAAGTTGGAGGAAGCAGCAAAAGAATTTCAAAAGGCTGTGGAATTAGCGCCTGAAAATATAGATGCCCGCTCCAACCTAGGAGCTGCATACTACGAGTTAGGCCAGTTTGACAAAGCAGCCGCCGAGTTCAAGAAAGCAATTGCCATAAAGCCTGAAGACGCCGATATCCATTACAATTTGGGTGCTGCCTACGTACAACAGTTCCAATTCGAGGCTGGGATTGCAGAATTCAAAGAAGCGCTGCGTCTTAATCCCGATCTAACCCGAGCTTATTTCGGCCTAGGCAATGCCTACAAGTTACAGGGAAACAGAGAGGAAGCTATTCGAGCCCTAGAAAAGTTCTTATCACTTAGCAACGAAGCGGATTTGCGCGCGATAGCTGAATCGCTCCTGACCGAGTTGAGGAAGCAATAGCTTGGCATCCAAGCAGCGATTGCCACGCGTGCGCACTCAGTAGATCTATCGTGTAGTAAAAACACCCTACATCAATGAGGAACAGAGCATGCATCAAAAGACTATTTTGGATAATGGCTTGCGCATTGTGACTACAAGCATGCCCCACACCAGGTCAGTAGGTGTGGGCATCTTTACCGGCGTTGGGTCGCGCTATGAACGTGAAGCAGAACGCGGCATATCCCATTTCATCGAGCACATGATGTTCAAGGGCACGGAGCGCCGCCCTACGGCGCAGCAAATTGCCGAAGCCATTGAAGGCCTCGGTGGAGTGATGAATGCGAGCACAGATAATGAAGCGACCATCTACTGGGCCAAAGTAGCGCATCATCACTTACCTATTGCCCTTGATGTATTGCTGGATATTTTCCAGCACTCCAAGTTCGACCCCGAAGAAGTAGAAAAGGAACGACAGGTAATTTTGCAAGAGATTAGCCGCATGATGGACATGCCTGAGGCTTGGGTTCATGTGTTGATTGCCGAGCTAATCTGGCCAGATCACCCCGTAGGCTGGGACACGGCAGGAACCAAGGAATCAGTGGCTAGCATCACCAGACAGGACATGCTGGATTACATCGCACGTACCTACACCCCACGCAATACCGTAATCAGCCTGGCAGGCAATTTGGAGCATGACCCTGTTGTGGAACAACTCACAACCTGCCTTGGGGATTGGGAGGAGAAACCCCCGCCTTCCTTCCTGCCCGTGAGCGATGTACCCGCAGGCCCGCGGTTCAAGATCGAATTTAGAAAGACGGAGCAAGCCCACCTATGTATAGGGCTCCGTGGCTTGCCTATCAGTGACCCAGATCGCTTCAAGTTGCGCCTTTTGAACGTCATTCTCGGAGAAGGCATGAGTTCGCGGCTCTTCCTTGAGATACGCGAGAAGCGAGGACTGGCCTATAGTGTTGGCTCTTATACTTCCTATCTCCGGGATACAGGGGCAATGGTCCTCTATGCTGGTGTCCCCCCTAAAAAAGCGGTGGATGTGGTCAGCGCGATGATAGAACAGCTCGATTTGCTGCGCGCCAAAGAGGTTTCGGAAGCGGAGCTGACCAAAGCCAAAGAATATACCAAAGGCCGCATCCTCCTGCGTATGGAAGACACTTTCGCCAATGCCGAATGGGTGGGCCATCAGGAAGTATTGGATCAAGAAGTCCTGACTGTAGACCAGGTCATTGCAAAAATAGATGCGGTAACGGTCAGCGATGTGCAGCAAGTAGCGCAAAGGATATTCGCCACCGAAAAACTGAATTTGGCTGTAGTGGGCCCATTCAAACAGGAAAAATCTTTCCAGGCATCTTTGAAACTATAG
>JBMFPM010000405.1:0-2189 GCA_049969135.1 Anaerolineae bacterium | reverse complement strand
TCACAACGAATTTGCAGCAAACGCCTCAAAACTATGGCCCCGGTGGCTCGCGCGCTACAAACCGTGCGTTATGTCTTCTTTACCCCCAGCTCTGCAAGCCACTGCTTGGCCATCTCTTCCTCCTCAGAAGCGGTAGATATTTGGCCATCGAGACGGGCATAAAGCAGCTTGTCTAGAACCTGGCGATAGATAGGCCCAGGCGGTATACCTTGTTTCTTGAAAAAGTCGCCCCGGATATGAGGGCGCACCCAACGCAGCCGTTCCAGGTACAGCAGGACATTCTCACGAGCCACGGGTGAATCCAACGCAATAGAGAAAGCGAGAATCGCGCGCGGTGAATAGTCTCGCAACAGGCGATAGATGCGACTGGGTTTCAGATTCGGTCGGCTCAAGCGCGCCGCCAAGGCATGAAGTTCTCTGACTTCACGCAAATACTTTGCCACAGCCTGGCTGAATCGCAACCTTTCCAAGAAACGGTCAAGCTGCGGCTTTGTCAAACGGTAAGTGAGGAGGGCAAGGAACAGGTATTTCTTCTCAAGCCCAACTCTGCTTGGGAACACCGCCTCGTGCTCAGCTTCCATCCCTTCCTTTGTGCTCGCTTCCTCGCGCTCGACCAACTGCTCAGCTTCTCGGAATTTTCTCAAAAGCCATTCATCGCATTTCAAGGCTGGCTCTAAATGGCGCAGCACCCCCAACTGAGCCAGGCGCTTGATAATGGCTCCGGGTTCTCGTTCGTCCAAGATGAGTTCCAATTCATGACGCAATCGCTCCCCGGTGACACGATCCAGTAAGGCAAGGGCATCATCAATCAATTCGGCTGTGCGTGTCTCGATCGTGAACCCAAGGCGCTGTTCCAGGCGCACAGCA
Organism: Anaerolineae bacterium; assembly: GCA_049969135.1. Lineage (GTDB taxonomy): Bacteria > Chloroflexota > Anaerolineae > UBA2200 > UBA2200 > JACIWX01. The sequence continues at coordinate 1,322 of JBMFPM010000405.1, read as the reverse complement.
CGGAGGATGCGCGTCGGGTCCTCAACGAAACTCAGGTTATGCAGCACCCGGATCAGCTTGTCACGTAGGTCGCGTTCCCCGCCATAGAAATCCAATAGCTCACCACAGCGATCGCGGTCCAAGGAAATGGCCATAGTGTTAATAGTAAAATCTCGTCGGTAGAGATCCTGCTTGATGGAGCTGCGCTCTACCTCAGGCAACGCCGTAGGGTGATGGTAGAACTCTGTGCGTGCAGTGACAAAATCCAGTGAAGGCGGCAAATTTGTCCCGGCGGTGCCATTCAAGATTACCTTCGCCGTGCCGAAGCGTGCATGGCTGCGCACTCTAGCCTTCAAACGCTTGCCCAATGCCTTCGCCAAAGCGATGGCATCCCCTTCCACAACGAGGTCTAAATCAAGGGTCGGCGTGCCCAGCAGCAAGTCGCGCACAAAACCACCAACCACGTAGAGCGAGTAGCCCATCTCGTTCGCTGTATCCCTCGCCTGCATCAGCAAATCCAGCAAAGGAGCCGGCAAAGTCTGGCGAAGCCGCTGCTGGATCTCCTCACGCCGCCCCGGATGTGCTGGCGCACTCCATAGCTTGATCAAATCTGTACGGGTCACGATGCCTAGCACGCGCCCGTTTTCGACCACCGGTACCTGTCCCACGCCATGGTTCGTCATGATCTGCTGCACTGTAGCCACGCTGTCTGATGGTGAAACAGCCATGTCCCCGGTGTGCATGAATGAGCGCACCATGGCATGCCCAAGGCGGTGTTGCAGCGCGCGATCAATCTCGCGGCGCGTCAGAATACCCACCAATTGACCATCCTCCACAACCGGGAACCCCTCATGCCCATAGCGCCGCATATACATCTCTGCTTCGGCCAGCGTCATATCTGGGTGTAACGTGTGCACCCCGTAAGACATAATCTGACTGACCGTAACTGGTGGCTTTACATGCTGTTTTAAAGCCGCGATCAATTGCTCGCGAACCTGCGCCACGTCAACACCTTGGATCAATGCAGCAGCCGCAGCGCTGTGGCCACCTCCGCCAAAAACGCGCGCGATCTCTCCTACATCAACCGCCTTTGTCGAACTGCGGGCGATCAACTGCACTTGATCCTCGAAGACAAAAAGGAGGAAAGAAGCATCTGGATCATAGACATCGTCCAGTTTATGCGCCAGCGTAGAGAGCTCTTCCAAATACTCATCCAAATGCGCCGTTGCAATCAGGATAGCTTGATCATGCAGATTGATCCATTCCACACTTTCCACCAATTGAGCATAGACCGCTTGATAGCGTTCGTCCAGAGGATGGCGCAAGAATTTGTTGGCAACGGA
>JBMFPM010000404.1:0-2200 GCA_049969135.1 Anaerolineae bacterium | reverse complement strand
GTGGATGATGCCCATGGTGAAGGCGTATTGGGCCGGGGAGGCCGGGGCATCGTGGATCACTTTGGGCTGCACGGGAAATTCGATGTAGAAATCGGCACGTTGTCCAAAGCTTTTGGTGTGGTTGGCGGGGTCATTGCCGGGAAGCGCAAGATCGTGGACTATCTGCGGCAGAAGGCGCGGCCCTTCCTTTTCTCCAGCGCGGTAACCGCTGCGGATACGGCAGCCTGCCTTGCGGCGGTAGACATCCTGGAATCCTCTACCGAATTAGTAGATCGTCTGTGGGAGAACACGCGTTATTTCAAAGCGGAGGTCAAACGCCTGGGCTTTGACACCGGCAACAGCGTGACACCCATCACGCCCATCATGCTGGGCGAAGCGCCGTTAGCCAAAGAGTTCTCAAAGAGGCTGTTTGACTACAATGTTTTTGCCATGGCCATCGGCTATCCCACGGTGCCGCGGGGCAAAGCGCGCATCCGCGTCATGATCTCCGCCTCGCACAGCAAGGATGATCTGGATCAGGGATTAGAGGCATTTGCCAAAGTAGGCAAGGAATTGGGAGTCATCTAGCAAGGAATGCGCGGGATAGTGAAAATCCCGCGCATTTTGTTAGACGAAATATTTGCTCAGGCGCACGTACTTGGGCTGTAGTTCGCCGATCAGCGGCCGGGCGTAGGCTAAGAAGGCTTCCGTGGGGTAATTCCCTGCTTCGTTCATGAATTCGGGTGGCAGCATCCGTTCCCGATTGGCGATGTCGCCCAAGCTGGCGACGCCCAGCGAGCAATGGTACTCCGGCCCGGGATCGCGGATCAGCGTGATCATCCCCTCCATGCGGCCAGCGATGGCTTCTTTGACTGCCTGCCGTCCGACACGGTAGGCTTCTTCCAGGTCAATGGGTGACGCGCAAATCATCAGGGAGCGTTGGATATAGTTCGGCTTGTCTAGGCGCACCTTCAACCCCAGTTTCCCGGTGAGCAGGGTGGCTACAAAATCGCTCACCCCGCCTTTCATGCGGTGTCCAAAAGCATCAATTTCTTTGGGCGCATACTCTTCCCCCAATGTCTTGCCCGGTGCTTCTTGCGCTCCCTCGCTCATGGCGATGACCACGTGTTCCCGTTCCTCGTAACAGCGTCTGACATCCTCTATGAGTTGCTCCACGCTGACCGGCCGTTCAGGGACATAGACCAAGTGAGGGGCATCTCCTTCCTCTTCCCTCGCTAGTGCAGCCGCTGCAGTGAGCCACCCCGCGTTGCGGCCCATGATCTCGACAATTTTCACCGGACTCTCAGGTCCCATGGCTTCTGTGTCCCGGCCTGTATCGCGAACGGCCATAGCGACAAAACGCGCTGCACTGGGATAACCCGGGCAATGGTCGGTAGCCCACAGATCATTGTCCACCGTCTTGGGCACGCCAATCACATGCAGTTCGTACCCCGCATCGGCAGCCAGCTTGTATAGTTGCCAGCTCGTGTCTGCGGAATCGTTGCCTCCGATGTAATGCAGGTAGCGGATGTTGCGTTTCTTGAGCACTTCCAAGATACGCTCATAATCCTTGGGTGTGACTTTGTAGCGGACGGTGCCCAGTGCGGCCCCCGGTGTGTGCCGCAAACCCTCGATGATCTCTGGAGATTGGCGTCGCAGGTCAATGAACTGGTCCTGCAACAAGCCACGGATGCCGCGATACATGCCATAGATCTCGCCGATCTCATCGTGAGCCATTGCCTCCTGAATCACACCGCACAGGCTGCTGTTAATGGTTACCGTCGGCCCGCCTGACTGGCCAACGGCGAGGTTACCTTTTGCTCTGCTCATTTTTCCCTCCTTACGTTCTCTGCAAGACTAACCTGGGGCTATCCGAGATGTCCATAGTGGCAATAGAAATTGTAGCACGGACAGCGTAAGCGGGCAAACGCTTCAGTAACAGGTGTGTGAATTGACTCCATCGCAAAATGGGTATATTATTTAGCGTAAGAAGCTTGTAAAGCGCACTGCAGTCAAAGCGGTACATTGGGGTGTGGACAATGATAAACAGAAAACAACGCCTGCCCAATCCACCAGCCGATATCGTGACCGTGCTTGCTGCCATAGCTGCCATTTTCTTCTTCCTTGCATTTGGCGGGAAGGCTGTAGAGGCTTATCGCGTGCAGCGCTACAACGCCATGCTACGCGCAGAACTTTCAGAGTTGCAGGAAGAACAAAAAAG
>JBMFPM010000403.1:0-2200 GCA_049969135.1 Anaerolineae bacterium | reverse complement strand
CGCAAGGCAAACCATACGTGAATGCGGCCATTTGCTCGTCCATGCCATTCTTTATAGAGTTCCTCGGTTTTGGCAATAGCCTCAGACGTGCTATCCTTCATATTCGCTGGTACGAACTCAGCCGAATCCATGGTAGAGCGGGAAAGGCAGGCACGCAACCCCATCTCTTCTACTGCCCGAGCTACCTGATCCATGTGCCTTCCTCCGGCATCAGCAAAAGTAGTAATGCCGGCTTTGAGCATCTCAACACAGCATAGTTTGGCGCTCCAGTATACATCCTCTGGTTCTAAATTGCTCTCGTAGGGCACTAGAATACGCGCCCAAATCATAGGGGGCTCATCCATAATTCGTCCGCGCAGTAATTGCTGGCAGGTGTGGGTATGTGCATCTACAAAACCAGGTACGGCTATCTTTCCTCGCCCGTCAAGGCGTATTTGACTCTGGTAGGCACGCTCCAATTCAGAACTCTGCTCGATGGCAGCGATCTGTCCTCCTTGTATGGCGATGGCCATGTCTGGCTGCAAGGTCATGTCTGGCATAAGTACTGTCGTATTGCTGATCATTAATTCACAGGTTTTCATGAACAAGCCCCCTTTCGCTTCTAGCCCACAAACTCGAAGGCTGGGATAATGGTCTGATGTTCTACGTCTACCAACCCCAAGTCAGTCAGACGATAACTTGGCAAGACGGGAAGTGCTAAAGAAGTAAGCAGTCCAATGGGGTCATCAACAACGCCCAAATCCGCAGTGACCTCTGTAAAGGCTCGAAAATCTCGTGCCAATTCTATCACTGGGCGGTCAGCCAATATCCCCGCTATGGGGAGGGCTACCAAAGCCAACACTTGGCCATCGCAGACTGCGACATACCCCCCACCTGATTGGATCAAAGCCTGTACAGCAACTGCCATGTCAATGGGATTCCTACCGATGACAACCAAATTGTGCGAATCGTGAGCATATGTACTTGCCAAGGCACCGCAGCATAACCCGCTTCCTGATACGAGAGCGGCAGCACGGTTGCCATTCAGGCCATGTCGATGCCAAACCATTGCCAGGGCAAGTTCAGAATGTTCCTGCCATGCTAATATTCCATGTCTAACTGGCAGTACTCGTCTTTGCATTTTCCGACCTCGCTCTGCGATCACTTGGGCTACGGCTTGATTGCCGGAAGCTGAAATGACAAAGTCGTCTGGGCTAGGCGGATCAATGCGCACAGAGTGCAAGGCTGCGGGGGGCGGCGAATGAGGGGAACGGAGCGGCTCTATCATCTCCCCGTCTTTTGTCACCTCAATCCCTGAGGATATCGTCAGATGCACCTCAAATGAGTGCAGGTCTTTGATCACCAGGATATCGGCGATCCACCCCGGCGCTAAAGCCCCAAGATTGTAGCAATGTAGGCGCCGAGCAGGTACTAAAGTCGCAGCACGTACTGCCTCAACTGGGTCCATCCCAAGAGCGATAGCACGGCGCACACTTTGATCCAGATGACCTTCTTGGACGAGTTGATGCGGGGGGATATCATCAGTGACGAATACGACATTCTCCAGGTATCCACGTTCGAGCCAACTATCAACTGCGGCTTCTATGTTATCACAGCGTATCTCCACTAGCATGCCCAATCGAGTTCGTTCTCGGATGCCTTCTGCCGTTAGGTGCTCGTGGTCGGATTCTATTCCTGCTGCTAGGTAGGTGTTGAGCTCACGTCCATGCAATCCGCGGATGTGGCCGGTGATGATCGCTCCTCGGCGTCTGCCCACTTTCACTATTTCACTAATGCGTGGGGATTGTTCAATGACTCCCCAATAGTCCATCACTTCGGCTAACCCAATCACACCTGGTTCGTTGAGCAGAGCATCTACATCTTCATGGCTGAAATAGGCGCCGGTAGTTTCCAGATGCGGTACAGCCGGAACACATGTGGGAACTAACACGAGTACCCGTAGAGGGAGGTTTCGCGCTGCACAGAGCATATAGCGAACCCCTTCCATACCTAGGACATTAGCAATCTCGTGAGGGTCTGGGGCTATCGTGGTAATCCCTCGGGGCAAAACCGCATTGGCAAAGTGGTCTGGAGTGGCATGAGTGCTCTCAATATGCATGTGGCTATCAATGAGCCCTGGAGCAATCCACATACCTTTAGCGTCCACTACTTGATAACCAGCACAGTGATCGTCCTCGGGTGAGGTCACATAAGCAATGGT
>JBMFPM010000402.1:0-2202 GCA_049969135.1 Anaerolineae bacterium | reverse complement strand
CAGCATTGCCCCTGCCACCTCGACCACCCTTAGCTACCAGAACACTTTGCCCATCCTGGACTAGGTCCGCCAATAGTTCCCCGGTATTGGCATCACGCACGACCGTGCCCAGCGGTACCTGAATGAACAGGTCTTTGCCCCTTTTGCCTTGCATGTCCTTGCTTTGGCCATTGCCGCCTGCTTCAGCACGAAAATGCCGTTGCCTCTGGAACTGGATCAGTGTATTCAAATGCCGGTTGGCGATGATATACACATCGCCGCCGTCCCCTCCATTGCCACCATTTGGACCGCCGAAAGGGACAAATTTTTCACGGCGGAAACTAACGCAACCATTCCCGCCCTTGCCGGCACGGACATGAATTATCGCCTCATCAAAGAAATAGGGTTCTTCCATTGAGAAATCTTCTCTTGACAACGCAAGCTGACATTGTGTAAGGTGTAGAATCACACAAATACTTGGTAAACTCGGCGTTATGCGCAGCGCACAATTATATCACGGCTGCGTGTGAGGAGCAATTTACGTTCAACCCATTTATTCGTTATAATCCGTTTAACGAACGACGATCATTTGTAACAAGACGAGGGTGGATCCATTGGATATCGATTGCTTAGCAAAAACCGTTGGTGAGCTATTACAACAACGCCATCTTACTCTGGCGGTAGCTGAATCGTGCACCGGAGGGCTGTTGGCTGCTCGTATCACGGACATCCCTGGCAGCTCAGCCTACTTCGAGGGTGGCGTAGTTACCTATTCTTACCAAGCAAAGGAGCGTGTGCTTGGAGTACCCCCTAGCACGTTAGAGGCGTATGGCGCTGTCAGTGCAGAGACCGCAATTGCCATGGCTAAGGGGGCGCGGCATCTCCTGGGAGTAGACCTAGCAATAGCCATTACAGGCATCGCTGGGCCTACGGGAGCCACTCCCCAGAAACCGGTCGGGCTCACCTATATTGCCCTTGCCTCTGCCCAAGGCGTAGAGTGCAGGAAATTCCTCTGGACTGGAAACCGCTGGGAGAACCGCGAACAGTCGGTACGAGCGGCACTGGAGCTGTTGCGAGAACACTTAGAGGCTAGGCAGGCAAAGTGATGAGTGGCGAGTGATGAGTGACAAATGACGAGTGAAGGGCTAGGTGCTTGAGCCAAAACGTTGGCGTGCCCCTTCGAACAACAGGATGCCGGCAGCAACTGCGGTGTTCAGGGATTCAACGCCAGCACGCATAGGAATGGTTACGTGGCCAGTAGCTAACCGCTCCGCTTCTATCCCTGCCCCTTCTGCTTCTCCGCCAATTACTAAAGCAGTCGGTTGGCGCCAGTCAACTTCCCAGTACGGAATCCCCACCCCAGGCTTGGCAAGCAACACACACAAGTTATGCACTGTATGCTCAATCACTGGCCAGTCTTGATTCACCAAAAAGTTCAACTGAAAGTGCGCTCCCATAGCAGCACGCACTACCTTAGGGCTGTAAACATCCACCGTACCTTTGCTGGTAATGACCAATTCGACGCCTGCAGCAAGGGCAGAGCGTAGGATCGTTCCCAGGTTTCCTGGGTCGCGCACAGAATCAATGACCAATCCCCATGTTAACGGGCTGGGGATCGTATGCTCGCGCATGGGGAGCACTGCCAAGATACCCGAAGGAGTAACCGTATCCGCCATATGCACCATCACTGCTTCGCTGACTATCTTCGTGCGGATGCCCCGTTCCTCTGCCTGAGACAAAATCGCACGGGCGCGCGGTATATCCAACACAGCGGGGGTATGGAAGAGAAAAGTGGGCTGGATACTCGCTCTGAATGCTTCTTCCACTGTGCGCAAACCCTCGGCGATGAAAACTCGCTCTTGGTACCTACTACGCCGTCTGTGCAAGGAGCGTACGTATTTTACACTTTCATTTGCCGTACTGGTGATGATCCCCATGTTGCCTGCCCTCCGGTTTCATCAAAAGGGCTGTGGGGCATACCAATGGTTGGCAACCCGATAACCCGACAGCACCCTTGTCTCCAAATAAAATCTCGCCGCCTGGCCTCCTAGTGCCATGCCAGGGGCGAGATGTGTCCTTTTGCAGAGCAATGAACAGGACTCTGGTATCAGGCTGCCACCGCTTCCTTTGCGATATCGGCGAGACGCGCAAAAGTCGCGCTATCACGCACAGCTAGGTCTGCGAGTGTCTTCCGGTCAACGTCCACACCAGCCTTGGTGAGGC
>JBMFPM010000401.1:0-2204 GCA_049969135.1 Anaerolineae bacterium | reverse complement strand
ATATGGACAGGCAAATGGCCCTCCAAAACGACAAGCTACACAGTGAAAGCGGGAGATACCCTGAGCACAATTGCCTTTCGTTTCTACAACGAGGCGCGCAAGTACTGGGTGATAGCATATTTTAATGGCATCAGCAATCCTGCTCTTATCCGTGTTGGCCAGCGACTCATCATCCCTGAACCGGTCACTTCAGGGAAATTGCCCGCTGGTGAATCGCCGTACATCTTTGGCATCCATGACCAAGGTGGCGAATACCTCATGGCTGAAAAGGGCAAGAAGGGCTGGGTGCTCATCACCGAGGAAATCGGCCGCAACCCTTATGACCAAAGTGGCAAGGATTACTCCGCATTACAGGATGCCGGCTACGGCGTAATCGTGCGTCTCAACCATGGCTACAGTCGTCCACCGAGCTACTATCCAGGCACTATCCCTGCTAGGGATGACAACGCACAGAGCTATCGGGAGTTTGCTGTCCGCTGTGGCAACTTTGTCGAGCACTCCCCAGGATGCCATATCTGGATTATTGGCAACGAAATGAACCACCCCGATGAATGGCCCGGTGGCCCCAGTGGCCAAGTCATCACGCCGGAGAGGTATGCTGACTGCTTCAAACGTTGCTATGAGGAAATCCACAAGCGGCCAGGTCATAAGGACGACCAAGTGGTTATTGGAGCAGTGGCTCCTTGGAATGCTGAGACAAAATATCCCGGCAACGAGCGAGGCGATTGGATCAAGTACCTGGCTGATATCCTGGCTTTGCTTGGCAACCAATGCGATGGCATTGCCTTGCACACTTATACCCATGGGCCCGAGCCAGCCAAGATCACTTCTTTCGCTCGGATGCAGCCGCCATTCCAAGACCGTTACTTCGAATTCCGCACCTACCGCCAGTTCATGGAAGCTATTCCATCCCATATGAAACATTTACCAGTCTATATCACCGAAACCGACCAAAACGACCCTTGGGCGCGCCAAAATACCGGCTGGGTACAAGCTGCCTATGCTGAGATTGACAAATGGAACCAGGACCCAGCGCACCAGAAGATCCGCTGTCTGCTCTTGTACCGCTGGCTAGCACACGATCAGTGGTGCTTTGCAAATATCCCAGAAGTTTTGGATGATTTTCGCGCCGCTCTGACCCATGATTACCGCTGGTGGCGATAAGACATTGCAAATGTTGCTCAGGAGTGGTGAGCAGGCTCACAGGCTGTAAGGAGCCCCATGGCTGACTCGCTGGCATCCCAATTTGAGGCTTTGGTCGAAGAGGCGCTGGCTGGTTTGCCAGAAGAAATCCTGCAGCACATGGAGAATGTGGCCATCACGATCACGGATTGGCCCAGCCAAAGCGAACTGAAGCGCGCTGGTGTAAGCCATCCTGATAGCTTGTTTGGCCTTTACGAGGGGATTCCCCTGACTCAGCGCGGCAGCCACTATAACTTGGTGCCTCCTGATCGCATTGTCATCTACCGCGGGCCACTGCTCCGGGCATGCCGTACGCCGGCTGCATTGCGTGAGCAGATTCGACGGACTGTGGTGCACGAAATCGCGCATCATTTTGGCATCAGCGAAGCACGCATCCGCGCATTGGGGTATTGAGATGGCACGGTGCAAACTATGCGGGCGACAATCCTTACTGATTGCTTCGTCACTCGCCTTGTGCGTGGACTGCATCCGACAGCGGCCTGATGAGGCTTTGCCACTGGCGAGGGAAGTCCATTACCGTTCGCGCCGCCAATTCAACCTGCCCGAAGCCCCGCCAGACACCCCCGCTGGCAAGAGCTGTCACCTCTGCAGCAACCAATGCCGCATGGGAGAAGGGGAAACAGGGTATTGTGGGTTGCGCGCCAATGAACACGGGATACTGAGGCATTATGCTGGCACCCCTGCCAAAGGGCTGCTCCAGTGGTATTTCGACCCCTTGCCAACCAACTGTGTAGCCGATTGGGTCTGCGAAGGGCATACCCGCTACGGCTACAAGAACCTGGCCGTGTTTTACGGCGCCTGTACTTTCAACTGCCTTTTCTGTCAGAATTGGCATTACCGGGAAATGTCCCCTCACGGACGGGGTCTTAGCGCGGCAGAATTGGCGGCATGCGCCGACCAGCGCACGTTCTGCGTGTGTTATTTTGGTGGGGATCCCATGCCGCAGATGGCTCATGCACTAGCCACTTCGCGCCTATTGGCGAAAAGAGGTATCCGTATCT
>JBMFPM010000400.1:0-2218 GCA_049969135.1 Anaerolineae bacterium | reverse complement strand
GGTGGCAAGAGCCGCAGTACCATCGCGAAGGGGAACGGGAGTGGCTTTTCCTGCGCTTCTACGACTTTGAACCCGACGGCACACTTACATTTAACCTGGTCACGCTAGTGCGACAAGGCGCAGGGGAGTGGAAACAGTATGTGAACGCGACGCGGCTCTGGCCGCAGCGTCGGGATGAACTGCTTCAGGCATTACAAAAGGCGGGCTTTACAGAGCTCACTTGCTGGGGTGATATGCAGGGGCATCCGTATGAGTTGGAGCAAAGTGGCAACCTAGTCATTGTAGCAAACCGAAAACAATGAAGCGGAGTTCATTGTCTTGCCAGGATTCCAACCTCAGTTACCTTGGCGATCCGGGCAGAATATGAAACTCTTTCAGAACTTGCTGGTGGACACCCTCCAGCTCTAAGCGGTAGCCGCTTCTACCAGTCACCTCAATTACCCATTGCTTCCCATTGGCCAGGAAGACCACTGTCCACCCCGTAAGCTTCGCCACTCCCTCAGCAAACAGGCCTGGTTCCTTAATGTAGCTGACTTCTACGGCTTGCTGGCCATCCACTGTGATGTGCATCGGCAAACCAAGCAGCTTCTGCCCATAATTGTTTACCAGTAACTCCTCCGCGGCCAACAAGAATTCATCGCCTGGCACGACATTGCTTGGCAAGGATTTGATTAGGACAAGCCTCCATTCATTGCCCGTTTTCCAGTCTGCCGCAGGTGAGAGAAAGCCCACCCACTCTAGGCCGCTCTCTTCCTCGCCACGCAGGAGGATCCACCCAGAGGGATAGCAAGAGGAAAAGCCCATTTGCGTATCAACGTGCAGGTCATAGCCATCCGGGCACCCCGGAAGCATGGGCTTCGGCCCAGGTAAGACAGAGCATGCCCCGGCACACATTAGCAAAGCCAACAAACAAGTGGCTCTTATCCATTTCCGCATGGCAATGCTTTCCATGCTCTTCACCACTCATTAAAGAGCCTATTCAAAGCCCCTAACAGTACAAACGACAAACGTCGTTAATGTTGCTGCATCCACTCCTTAATGGTTGACTTCCGCTATATCCGCAACTCCACCACATCACGGTCATGCAGTACATAGTCACGCTGCACCATCTGGCCATCGAATTCAGCACTGCCCCATACACGCGCCGCACTCAGTTTCTCGAGGAAATCCTTGTGCACTTTTGCCGCCAGATCCTGCACTGTGCTTCCCTTCTTCAGGATAAAGGGCGCACTGAAATCAGGATCTTTCCCGGGCGGTTTGGCATAGACGCGGATGATACCTAGGTTCTCAAACACGGCTCTCTTGAACTGCTCCAGATTGCGCCCGGTAGCGGCAGAAATGGGTAAACAGGGCAACTGCTCCTCCAAGAGTTGGCAGAACAGTTCAAAAAGCTCATCGGATTGCTCATCGTCCGCCTTGTTAGCCAATACCAGGAATGGCTTAAAGGTCATGCGTTCCTCTTCATTGTAGCGATCTTGCCAACGGTCTGGAACGATGCGGTTTTCACGCAGGATGGCGAGCGTCTCTTCAAGCTGTCCCAGGGGGTCGGTTTGCAGGTCTACCACCAACAGGATCAGGTCTGCCCTGCGGATGAGATCGATCAACTCTGGCTCGACATAATCCCTATCTAATGGAGGTGTATCCACCAACTGGATTTGGATATCCTCCACCGGCATCATGCCTGGAGTGGGTTCCCAGGTAGTGTAAGGGTAATCGGCGACTTCTGGGGTGGCATTGGTGAGCGCGGCAACCAAGGCGGATTTGCCTACATTGGCAGGCCCGATCACAGCCACTTGTCCTGCTCCTTCCCGCTCAATGCGGAAGACGGACTCGCGCCTGCTGGCGCCCTTCTTGGTGCGCGCCTCGGCACGCAACTGAGAGAGCCGCCGGCGCAGATCAGCCCGCAGATGATCCGTACCCTTATGCTTGGGCACGGTGCTGATCAACTCCTCGAGCAGGGCAACTTTTTCCGCAGGCGACTTGGCAGCGCGGAAACGCTTTTCAACTTCGAAATATTCAGGTGGGAGATTGGTCGGCATGGTTCCTACTCAATCGCTTGCGCGTCTATTTCTGGTGCGTGCTATATCGCATTCTATGCTTGACCATGTCGTGTGCTGCCCATAGTGTACTGTGAACTAGTCCCTTGGTCAAGAGGCTGGGGAAGAGAGTGTTGAAAAAGTTCGCTGGTTTTGTATGTAGAGCAAAAAGGGAGTAGATT
>JBMFPM010000399.1:0-2222 GCA_049969135.1 Anaerolineae bacterium | reverse complement strand
AGGCGTCTCTGGGCTTCTTCTGTGCTCAGACCACGTTTAAGATCAGTGTGCAAAACACGGATCAGGACGTCCAATGGCTGGGCGTGTGCTTCAGCCGAGCCATTGGACAGCTCGCTCTTTTGGGTAGCGCTAGTTAGCTCTTCCTTCGTCATGGTTTATCTCCTGCAATCAAGTAGCATAGAATATTTCTGAGCGCATTGTGCCTCTGTTATGCCCTTACGTCAAAAGACCCTCGGCTTTCCCAAAGCAATGGGACAAGCCGAAGGTCTCGCTTATTGGCAGAGCACATCAGTGCTACTATATCCATTCTACCAACCAGCAGGCCGGGCGCTGAGCGCCGTGTTGACGGCCTCGCTGCAAAAAGCTACTCCCCTTTGGCACAACGCCTGCAGGAGAAACGGCTTTGTCTCTCCTGCCTGAAAGGTAGCGCATGGGGGATTCGAACCCCCGGTCTCCTCCTTGAGAGGGAGGTGTCCTAGGCCGCTAGACGAATGCGCCGTATTGCAGTTACCATTCTAGCTGCAAATTACCACTTTGTCAAATCTTTTGCGCGTCTTGTCAACTTGTGCATATTGTTTTCGTGTGCTACAATTAGCGGCGGTTTGCAGGAATGGCCCCGTAAGGAAAGGTGGATAGGATTGCGCGATACAAGGCGGGTTCTGGGACGAAAAGGCGAAGATCTAGCAGTGCATTATTTGCAGCGACTTGGCTATGTGGTTTTGGAACGAAACTACCGCTCAGCGGATGGAGAGGTGGATATTATTGCGCGCGACAACGATCGCTTGGCTTTTGTTGAGGTGCGCACACGCCGGGGTACAGCTTTTGGGTCACCAGAGGAATCGGTCACTCCTCATAAGCAAGCGCGGCTAGCGCTTGTTGCACGCCAGTATCTGCAAGAAAAGGGCTACCTGGATATGAATTGGGGCATTGATGTGGTAGCTGTGGAGTTCACGACGAACGGGGTCCTGCAGCGCATTGCCTTGATCCGCAACGCTGTTATGGAGACAGGATGACCTTTGCGGCAGATAAACGTCCCCTTATTGCCATTGTAGGTCCGACAGCAGTGGGGAAGACTGCCTTGGCGCTGCGCTTGGCTGATGAGTTGCCGGTGGAAGTCGTATCCGCGGATTCGCGCCAGGTCTATCGCTATATGGATATCGGCACAGCGAAGCCGACTGTGGAGGAGCGCCAACGGGTGCGACACCATCTCCTGGATATCGTGGATCCGGATGAAACGTTTACCTTGGCACAATACCAACAGTTGGCTTATGAAGCAATCAATGACATCCAGCGCCGTGGGTATATTCCATTGCTAGTTGGGGGGACTGGGCTATACGTCAAAGCCGTATTAGAGGGGCTTAATATTCCACGAGTGCCGCCAGATCAGCGTTTACGTGAACAATTGTACAGGGAAGCGCAAGCCAAGGGGTACGAAGAACTGCATCGTCGCTTGCGAGAGCTAGACCCGGCGGCTGCCGAGCGGATTGATGCACGCAATGTACGACGGGTAGTGCGGGCTTTGGAAGTCTGCTATCTTATGGGGAAGCCTATTTCCAGCCTCCAGGAGGCAAAGCCGCCTCCGTACTCTATTCTATCTATTGGGCTGACTATGCCGCGCCCGCTGCTCTATCAGCGCATTGACCAGCGTGTGGAACACATGTTAGCTGCCGGCTTGGTCGAAGAAGTGCGCTCTTTAGTCGCGCGAGGCTATAGCTATGATTTGCCATCCATGTCTGGCCTTGGTTATCGCCAGATTGGCATGTATCTGCGGGGCGAGGTGACGCTGGAAGAGGCTGTGGCACTTATCAAACGTCACACGCGCCGTTTTGTGCGCCACCAAGCAAATTGGTTCCGGCTCGATGATCCGGAGATCGTTTGGTTCAATGCTGCAGAAGATGTGTTCAAAGCAGTATTGGCAAGGATCAAGGAGTTCTTGGGGCTGGCATAGAATCAAATTGATGGGTTTTGGCGGAGAGCAATATGGGATTGAAAATAGGGGATGTCCTGGCAGGAAAATTCAAGATCATCGCTGAAATTGGTGAGGGTGGTTTTGGCAAGACTTATTTGGGCTACGACGCAGGCATGGATCGTCAGGTAGCGATTAAGGAATTGCTGCATGAAAGTGCTGAGGTCAGCCCCGAGGATTACGAAGATTACAAACGCCGCTTCCGCAAGGAAGCACAGGTGGTGAGCAAGTTTTCGCACCCTAACGTGGTTACTGC
>JBMFPM010000398.1:0-2245 GCA_049969135.1 Anaerolineae bacterium | reverse complement strand
CAATGTAATACAAAATCAGTGAGAAAAGTAGCGTATACCTGATTGACTAGTTCTACAGAACGTGAGCTGCCCAATACAGCTTCGGGGCTCAAGCCCCTCCCAGGGCTGGCAGAAATCAGCAACAATACATCCGCGCCATCCAGCCAAAGGGCATAGGGCGAGCTCATGTGCCAGAAATCCTCGCAAATCAGCATGCCCATACGGGCAAAACGTGTGGAAAAAGCGCGAAAACAATCCCCGGCAGCCAAGTAGCGGCCTTCCTCAAACATGCCATAGGTAGGCAAATACACTTTGCGATGCACGTGCACAATCCGTCCTTGGGACAAGTAAGCCGCCGAGATGTAATAGCGATGGCGTGGCTCCTCCTCCACAAAGCCAACCACCAGATCCATCGCTTGGCTGGCAGAAAGCAACTCAGCCATGATCGGATGATTTTCTGTTACTGAGATGGCTACGTCGGGTACTAGGTCTTTTAATACATAGCCGGTCAGCGATAGTTCCGGAAAACAGAGCAGTTGCAAGCCGTGCTCCTTTGCCTTTTCCACGGTGTCCAGGTGCAAACTTAGGTTGCCCTGTACATCCCCTAACTTGGGACTAAGTTGTGCCAGGCCAACTTTTAATGTAGTCATCTTGTTTCCCCTCGCGCTTTGCCTTTTGCCTGAACCATAAGTACAGCAAAGCTGCAGCAATCATAGCCTCGATGAATTCTGCCACTTGTGTTATCCGGAGAAAGCCCCAATATGGTGCCTCGTCGGCTCGGGTGAATTCCAGCAGGAAATGTCCAAAGCCATTGCAGAACAAGTAAATCAACCCCAAGGATCCAGGGCGCAAATGAAAACGGCTCAATCTATGCAAGCCAAGGAATAACAGAATGCCCATGGCACAAGCAAATGCTTGTGTTGGAAAGCGCGGCGCGTAGACGCCGTAAAGATCTGGCGACCAAACGCTCAGTGGAGAACGCAGGACCAAGCCATAGTTCGCCCCGTGCGTCCATGCACCAATCCACCCTAATGCCTGGCCCAAAGATACAGCCGGTGCAGCCAAGTCTATCAGATGGAAGAAGGACAGCCCTGTAAAGGCTGAGTATAAAAGTAGCGCGAGTGTCCCCCCGATCAATCCTCCCTGAAATACCAACCCGCCACCCCAAAAACTGAGCAATGCAGTGGGGTTGTGCGCATAATCCGCCCAATTTGGCACCACATAAGCTAGTCGTGCCCCAATGAGGCCGCCAGCCAGTGTCCACAGAGCTCCGTCCAATATGTGCAGATCATAGTGCTCTGTCCTGCCCCCGTTAGGCATGGAAATGCGTCGGCATTGCCATTGCGTATAGGCTATGGCTGAGACAATGCCCAACCAAATCATGGCGGAGTACGAATATAAAGAGAATGACCCGTAACGCCACAGGATAGGATGCATGGTTACTTCTACCCCTTACAAAATACCAAGGAGCTACTTCCATACCACCAAATATTGGGCGTAAGGCACAATTCACTCGTTTTGAGATCGCTGCTCATTCCTGGAGGCTCTCTACAATGTGCGCGTATTTATCTGCCAACTCCTCCGCCGAGATGACGGAATCCGACTCTGCATAGACACGGAAAAGCGGTTGATCCGGATCAGGGAGGACAAGTACCCAATCCTTCCCCAAATGAATTTTGACCCCATCTATCTGTGCCTCACGTTTCTCTTTGTAGCGTTCATGCAGCAGGCGCATGACCATGCCTTTGGCTTCCCATGGGCAAGGGACAGAACGCACTGCCATGTACTGGGGTGGCAGTGAAGCTGTGACTTCTGATAGCCGCACATTTTGTGTTGCCAGGAATTCGAGCAATTTTGCCAGTGCCATCATGCCATCCACGGCGGGTTGGAACTGGGGGAAAATGAAGTTGTCTGCACCATCTGCAGCCATCACCACCCCCTCTTGGGTAGCAGCTTCCATGACATCGTGCATGTCCGCTTTTGTGCGCATTACGCGGCCGTTGTACTGTGCGGCAACGGTCTCTATCGTGCGGGAAACGGTAACAGGCACCGCAATGATCCCTCCGCCGTATGCACGCCACGCTAGAGCAGCCATAGCTACGGTAGCGATGCCACTGGGCACAATCCTCCCCTGATCGTCCACCAGGAAAATCTTCTCGCCCCCCACGTCTAAGCGCACACCGAGGTTTGTGCCCAGCGCAGCACAGATAGCAGCCAACTGCTGCAGGGACTGCTGGAACTCTTGTGAAGGAATAGACATTTTGCT
>JBMFPM010000397.1:0-2254 GCA_049969135.1 Anaerolineae bacterium | reverse complement strand
CTAGGCGCAGATGCTATCATGGCTGGCCTGGTATTGCAGACCGGCAGTGAATGGCGGGATATGGAGAATGTGCGCATTTTTACACAGATTGCCGAGGAGTGCTATGACCTGGGGTTGCCGCTGATTGGTGAGGTGTTCCCAGCGGGTGAGGCTAAGCCGGGGGATGAGTCAATGCATGATTACATCCACAAAGGGTGTCGCATTATCACGGAATTGGGTGCTGATGCGGTCAAGACCTTTTACACTGGCCCACGCTTCTCTGAGATCGTAGAGAGCACCCCGGTGCCCATTTTTGCCTTGGGCGCGCAGAAGATGGAGAAGCCTATCCAGGCACTTGAGTTAGCCGAAACGGCAGTGAAGGCGGGCGCACGGGGCGTGGTCTTTGGGCGGAACGTATTCCAAGTGGATGACCCGGCACAGTTCTTGCGTGCGCTCAAAGCAGTGGTCAAAGAAGGAGCTTCCCCACGGGATGCAGCACGGGCTTTTGGACTGATGTAAGTTTCCCCAATGCAAGAAGTTGGCTAAAGAGCGAGAACGAACTCACAAAAGGCATAAAAAATTTGGAGGAGGAGCGAAAAATGGCGATGAAGCCCAAAATCGGACTTTTTGTCACAGGACTTTTGGAAGACGACTATAACAAGACGGGCCATCTGAGGCCACAGTGCGCCGAAGCCACCGATAGGCTAGCCAAAGTACTGGCACCATATGGCGAGATCGTCAATCCTGGCTTTGTGGAGTATGAGCCAGATGCAGAGCGAGCCGCACAAGTTTTTAACGCGGCAGATGTTGACCTCATCGTTGCCATTGAGTTGGCTTACCAGAAAGGGATTATCCCCATGCGTACTTTCCTGGCGACGCATGCTCCTATTCTGGTCTGGAATACCCAGGAGATCCGCTACCTCCCTGAGGGGGCTGATTTTGATCTGATTATGCTTAACTCAGGGATGTGCGGAATCCCTGAATTGACCAGCGCCCTCTTGCGCACAGGCAAGCCGTTCAGTATGATCACGAGCCATGTGGCGGATCCTGCAGGCTTGGCACAGATTGGGGAATATGCTGTGGCTGCTGGGACCGTGCGGCGGCTGAAGAAAGCCCGTGTGGGTATCATTGGGCATCCCTTCGAGGGGATGAGCGACCTGATGGTGGATTATCTGAGCTTGAGGCAGAAAGTGGGGCCGGTTTGTTGGCCCATTGAGCCGGAGAAAGTGGCTGTCGCAGCGGTCAACATGCCAGAGAGCAAGGTTAAGGCGCTGATGGATGAGGAAAAAGCGCGCTATCGTGTTGAGGGCTTGTCGGAGGAGATGTTCGCGCGCTCTGCCCGCCTGGCCCTGGCGCTGGAGCAGGTAGCGCGTGAGTACCAGATGGATGCTTTGGCTACCTTTGACCAGATTTGGCTGACCGATCCACGGGTGGGCATTATCCCCAGCTATGGCACAGGGCGCCTATGTGCATTGGGCATCCCCACAGCACCAGAGGCGGATGTAACCACGGTCGTCGCCATGCTCATCTTGCAGGAACTGGCCGGGCAGGCGACTTTATTGGAGAACTATGTGATGGATTTTGATCGCAGTGCGATCATCCTCTCTCACGATGGGCACGGGAACCCGGCTTTGGCTGCGAAGCCAGCGGATGTGGCGATCAAAGCCAGTATCTACTATCAAGGTGTGCATGGCTTTGGAGCCGGCTTGGAGTTTGCCTATGCACCTGGGGAAGTGACGCTCCTCGCCTTGATACCGCTGGGGAATGGCGAGTGGCGGCTGATCACCGCAGAGGGCGAATCCTTGCCAATGAAGCCGCGGCCAGTGTCTGCTCCGCAGATGCTTTTCCGCTACAGTGGCGGCAGCGTAGAGGAGTATTGCAACCGCTGGTGCCTGGCTGGAGCACCGCACCACATGGCGCTAGCCTATGGTCGTCTGGCGCATAAAGTCAGTTTGGTGGCAAAGTTGTTGGGCATTGAAGTTGTGGTTGTGTAAGAGAGGCGGATAAGCCCAAGGAGGGTGGGGGATGCGAAAGATCAAAGCCGGGTTTGTCAGTTTCGGCTTCTACGGCTATCCCCGAGAGTATATTGAGGAACGAGCCAAGGAAGCGAATCAGGCAGTGCAAACACAAGACATCGAAACTCTCTATGCCGACCCGGTGATCACGGGCGAGGATGTGGCGCGAGCAGTACGCCAACTCCAAACAGATGCGTTTGACTTGCTCATTGCTTGCGTGGTGAGTTGGACCGAATCGCCCCATGTCATCGCTACCTTGC
>JBMFPM010000396.1:0-2275 GCA_049969135.1 Anaerolineae bacterium | reverse complement strand
GTGATGTCTATCCAGATGTTCGGCTCCGCTGAACCATAGAGATAGATTTCCCCGA
This sequence comes from Anaerolineae bacterium, assembly GCA_049969135.1. Classification (GTDB taxonomy): domain Bacteria; phylum Chloroflexota; class Anaerolineae; order UBA2200; family UBA2200; genus JACIWX01. The sequence goes on along the minus strand of JBMFPM010000396.1, from coordinate 2,220 downwards.
CCTTGTGCGGTTCCAATCCTTCCTCGAGCAATTCCGGGAAGATAAAACGAGTTACAGCGGAAGGGAAAATAGCGTAAAGCGCCGCTTCACCCGCAGCACGGTGGTCAGGGTGGTTGACGTACATGTCACGGTGGAAGTATCTGGTTGGATCGCTACAAATCACAATGTCGGGTTTGTAGCGGCGGATGAGGCGCGTCAGATCACGCCGCAGTTCTAGGGTAGGCTGCAGTGTGCCATCTTCATAGTCCAGGAAGACAACCGTCTGCACTCCCAAGATGTGGGCTGCTTCTAGTTGTTCGGCATGGCGGATGGGGCTCATGCGTTCGGGTGGCATACCAGGGTCATTGCTGCCCCGGCTGCCATCCGTGCAGATGACATAAACAACTGGCCACCCTTCCTTGACCCAACGTGCCACAGTACCAGCGACGGTGAATTCGGCATCATCTGGGTGTGCTGTGATCACCATCCGCGTGGCAATTGTCTCAGAGCTTTCTGCCCTTCCTACGACGTTTTCTGTGACCATAGATCCTCGTAAAGGCTTAGTATTTGATCAGCCACCGATTGCCAGGTGTAGTGTTGTGCTTTCTCCCGGGCGTGCACGGCCAACTGTGCCTGCAGTTCATGGTCGAGCAGAATCAGCCGCAGTTTCTCAGCCAGTGCCTCCGGCTCCCCAGCAGGCACGAGGAAACCGGTTACTCCATCCTCGACCGTGTGCTGCAAGCCGCCAACGCGCGAAGCAACTACGGGCGTGCCACAAGCCATAGCTTCCAGCGCGACTAGACCGAAGGACTCGTAATGTGAAGGAACTACACACACATCTGCTGCAGAATAGTAGTACGGCAATGTATCCTGAGCACGAGAGCCGAGAAAAGCGACCAAGTCGTGCATGCCGGCTTCTGCCTTCAGCTTTTCCAGGCAATCTAACGCGTTGCTGAGATCGCTTTGGTTCTCGTCCACATCACCACCGATCACGGCGAGGCATAGAGTTCGCGCCAATGCAGATTCCATCTCTGTGAGCTTACACATGGCTTTGAGCAGCGAATCCAACCCTTTGAGCGGGTCTAGACGTCCGACAAAGAGGATAAGATGGTACGTTTCCGGCAGTTCCAGCCCAATTGCTTTCATCGCTTCGCTGCGTGGGATAGGACGGAACAGTGCTAGGTCTACGCCTAAAGGGATTACCGCAATGCTGCCGGAATCAGCGCCATATAACTCTACAAGTTGCTCTCGTTCCAATGGGGTTGCAGCGACAAGGCGATCTATGTCGTGCACCAGCTCTTCCTCTGTTTGGATGCGTATGGGAGGCTCTTTCTCTTCTTCGGAACGCGCTACGGCGTTCTTCATCCGTCCCAGTGTGTGGAACATGTGCACGGTGGGCAGCCGATACTCACGGGCAAGCTCACGGGCTACCCACCCCGAAAGCCAGTAATGGCTGTGCACCAGATCATAGGAGACGCCCTCAGCCGCTGCAAACTCCCGTAGTCCAGCTACGAATTGGGGCAAATGGTTGTATACCAGATGTTTGGGGTACGGTTTTTCTGGGCCAGCAGGGAGATGGATAACGCGCACATTAGGCCACAGTGTGCGCACACGTTCGCGCAGTGGATCCTGTGAACGGGTGTAAATATCCACGACCAACCCCTTGGCGCCTAATTCACGGCTGAGCTCCCGAACGTACACGTTCATCCCCCCGGTCTCTTTGCCTCCTAAGGCGGCCATGGGGCAAGTATGGACACTGAGCATGGCAATACGGCGCATGTCCCTCTTTTCGACTCTAGCCTATAACAAGACAAAGAGGGAACGGGATAGTCATCCCATCCCCTCCTTGTATGGCCAGGCTTGATGCTACATCTTGCTTCCGATGTAATGGATCAGGTCCGCACAGCGGCAGGCATAGCCCCACTCATTGTCATACCAGGACACCACTTTCACAAAGGTTTCCAGGATGACCATCGTGGATAGCCCATCAATGATGGATGAGCGGGGGTCGCCCTTAAAATCCATAGAGACGAGGGGCTCCATTGTGATTCCCAAGATGCCCTTCATTCGCCCTTCAGATGCCTTGCGGAAAGCCTCGTTGACCGCCTCGACGGAGGTCTTGGTCTGTACCTCGGCGACAAAGTCCACGACAGAAACCGTGGGGGTAGGCACGCGCAGCGCAAAGCCATCGAATCTCCCCTTAAGTTCTGGGATGACCAGAGCCAAGGCTCTAGCCGCTCC
>JBMFPM010000395.1:0-2275 GCA_049969135.1 Anaerolineae bacterium | reverse complement strand
GTAGCAGCCTAATGCTTCCGCTAGCTTGTCATAACGCGCATCGCTGAAATCTACCCCGATATAGCGTTCATCGTAGACCAGCTTTTGTCCGCCCTTGATCATCCCCCAGGCACGGTCATTGGCAACGATGACCACGATGGGCGCTCCCTCTCGGCGTGCCGTCTCCAGCTCCATGGCGTTGAAACCAAAGGAACCATCGCCGGTAATGCAATAGACAGGGACATCGGGACGAGCCAGCTTAGCCCCCACCGCATAGGGCACTCCTGCTCCTAAATGTCCGGAATCAGCAGCCCACAGGAAGGAACGCGGCTCATAGATGCGGTTCATGTAAAAAGCCCATACGGCGGTGGTACCACCATCCACGGCACAGATGGCATGGCGTGGGAAAAACTCGCGTATCTCGCGCATCAGGCGCAGGGGATGAATTGGCGTCGCATCAGAATGTGCCCCCTCTTCCCATTGGTGGAGCCACGCTTGTTGGCCTTCGCGCGCATCTTGGAACTGAGGGTTTTCTGCTTTTGGCCCTGTGCGTTTTTTGACCGCTTCGAGCAAGAGGCGCAGAGTGGCTTTCGCATCTCCTACCAAAGCCAGGTCAACCGGGCGATTCAGGGCAATATTCTGCGGTTCAATGTCAATCTGTATCCAACGCTGCGTTCCTGGCTCACCCCAAGCCGGCGGCCGCCCCCAGAAATCCAAATCACCCATGCGGCCACCCACCAGCAGCACCACATCGGCTGTAGCTTGTGCGCCCAGCGCGCCAAAACTGGAAGGGATAAGGCACAGCCGATGGTCTTCCGGAATCACTCCTCGCGCGCCAACACTGGTAGTTACGGCTGCAGAGAGGTATTCCGCCAACTCAACGAACTCCTGCCAGGCACCGGCACGCAGCACTCCACCCCCTGCATGGAGAAGCGGCCATTGGGCATTGACCAACATCTCCGCCGCCTGCTCGATGAGCCGCGCATCTACCACCGGAGGCGAGTCAGCACGATAATGCTGGGGAGACAAAATGGGGTACTCATCTGTATCCAGTTTATCGCAAAGCACATTGGAAGGCAGATCGAGGTACACCGGGCCTGGACGGCCTGAAGTCGCAGCACGAAAAGCCCATTGTACCAATTGCGGCATCCGCCGCACGTCGTTCACCAAGGCCCGCCATTTGGTAATTGGCGTCATGAGCGCAATCTGATCCAATGCCTGCATCGAACCATGCTCTGGATAGCAACGCCAGGTCTGGTTCTGTGCTCCGAGGACGATCATGGGGATGGAGTCAGCCCAGGCAGTATACACGCCGGGCACCAGATCAGCTACCCCTGGTCCTACCGTCCCCAGGCAAACTCCAGGCTTTCCGGTGACCCGCGCCCAGGCATCAGCCATGTGCGCTGCTGCCTGCTCATGGCGGGTGGTAATGAACTTGAGGTCGACATCTCGCCCCAGGCGGTAGATCGCATCGGTGATAGGGTTGCACTGATCGCCGGGGATACCAAACACACGCCGTACACCTTCTGCCATCAAACAACGCACCAAAGCTTCTGCACCGCTCATTCGCGCCATTGCCCTTCCCTCCTTTGGTAATGTATTCCAGGCATCATGCCTGGCAACACACGGCCACGCTCGTCAGGCCATTGGTAGCGAAAGTATAGCACAGGGGCTACCGCGCGGCAAGTTGCGAAGGAACTGTGATTGTATCACCACTGAGCGCAGGGGGCACAGAGAATCGCTATGTACCCTTAGCCAAACTGCTATTTCTGTGTTATTATCCATCAGCGAAATTGGGAGGAGGCAAATGGTGAAAATAGCGACTTTCAGTGACATCCACGGGAATTTGCACGCACTGCAGGCTGTACTGGCTGGCATTGATTGCCAGCAACCTGATCAAGTCTACTGCCTGGGCGACCTGGTTGGCTATGGGGCACACCCCAATGAGGTAATCCATTTGATCCGCACACGCCAGATCCCCACCATTATGGGCAACTATGACGACGGCGTGGGCTTTGACAAGGATGATTGTGGCTGCGCTTATACGGACGAAGAGATGCGCCGCCTGGGCGACCTTTCCCTGGCATGGAGCAAAGCACAGGTAACCCCTGAAAACAAAGCGTTTCTACGTTCCCTGCTGCCCAATATACGCTTTGAGGTGCATGGCAAACGGGTATTGCTTGTCCATGGCAGTCCACGGCGCATCAATGAATACGTATACGAGGATCGTGCCCCAGCTAGCCTGGCGCGCATCGCCGCGATGGCTAATGCCGATATCCTGGTTTTTGGCCATACG
>JBMFPM010000394.1:0-2285 GCA_049969135.1 Anaerolineae bacterium | reverse complement strand
CCCCTGGGCGGGGGCAAAGGTGGTGTGGTCTGCGATCCTAAGAAAATGTCCAAGGGTGAGCTAGAACGTTTGAGCCGTGCCTATATCCGGCAGGTAGGCCGCATCCTGGGGCCAGAGATGGACGTGCCGGCGCCGGATGTGTATACGGATGCACAGATCATGGCCTGGATGATGGATGAATTTAGTGCGATGCAGGGATATAATGTGCCCGGCGTAATCACAGGGAAACCTCTCTGCCTCGGAGGCTCTTGTGGACGCAGCGATGCCACGGCCCGTGGTGGCATGTACGTTATCCGTGAAGCAGCCAAAGCCCTAGGCATTAACCTAAAAGGGGAAACGGCAGCCATCCAGGGCTACGGCAATGCTGGACAGTTTGCTCATAAGCTGGGCCAGGAATTGCTGGGGCTTAAGGTAGTCGCTGTCAGCGATTCAAGGGGCGGAATCTACTGTGAAGCAGGACTTGACCCGGAAAGAGTCACGGAGCACAAAGCAACAACCGGTTCTGTAATGGATTTCCCTGGATGCACGAACATTACTAATGAGGAGTTGCTCACACTGGACGTTACTGTGCTCATCCCTGCTGCTTTGGAGAATCAAATCACCGACAAGAATGCGGGCCAGATCAAAGCCAAGATCCTGGCCGAGCTGGCTAATGGTCCCACTACGACAGATGCCGACGACATTCTATATAAAAACGGCGTCTTTGTCCTGCCAGACTTTTTGTGCAACGCTGGCGGCGTCACTGTATCCTACTTTGAACAAGTGCAGAACGCTTACAATTACTACTGGCCCATCGAAGAGGTATACGAAAAACTGGACAAGAAAATGACCGCTGCCTTCCATGCCATGTACGACATGGCACAGGCTTATGGCGTCAATAACCGGGTGGCAGCCTATTTGGTTGCGGTGAGCCGTGTGGCGGAAGCCGTGCGGATGCGTGGCTGGGTATAGTCCGGCCAATCTGGAGAGGATGATACATCTGTAGGGGCGAACCTCGTGTTCGCCCCTTTTGTTTGAACGTTCACCCCTTTAGTTTAAGGAGCAAGTGATGAGCCAAGAACTGACTATTCTGCTGACAGATATGGCCCATGGTGGCGAAGCAGTAGGTCGCTGCGAAGGGAAAGCGATTTTCGTCCCTTATGCCATTCCAGGCGAATCCGTGCGCGTCCAGATCGTGCAGGACAAGGGGCGCTTTGCGCATGCCAAGCTCTTGGAAGTCCTGTCACCTTCCCCACAACGTGTCCAGCCTCCTTGCCCTTACTTTGGGCTGTGTGGGGGCTGCCACTGGCAGCATGTATCTTACGAAGCACAACTGGAATACAAACGCTCTATTGTGCGCGGCCAACTGCAACACATTGCTGGCTTATCCAATGTCAACGTGCACCCCACACTAGGCATGAGCAATCCCTGGCATTACCGCAACCATGCGCAATTTCACGTAAGCCCTGATGGCCAATTAGGCTTTGTGGGTGCTCAGACCTCCCAGGTGATTGCCATTGAGCAATGCTTGTTGTTACACCCACTGCTGCAAGATCTGTTCGATTCCCTGGACATCGAATTGGCAGGCCTGCAGCGCTTGTCACTGCGTGCTGGGGTGAATACTGGCGAACAAATGATCATCTTCGAAATAGAAGGGGATCAGCCACCTGAACTGGAAGTGGAATTGCCTGTCTCCTGCGTTCTGCTCTTATCCGACGGAACGCCGGTAACCCTGCTCGGCAGCCCGTATCTCCACGAGCAGGTAGCAGGCAGAGTATATCGTATCTCTGCCCCGAGCTTCTTCCAGGTGAATACCTATCAAACCGAAGCGCTGATTTCGCTGGTCTCTGCCTATTTGGATCCGAATCCAGACAGCATTGTCCTTGATATTTACTGCGGAGTAGGCACCTTTGGCCTGGCAGTGGCTACAAAAGCAAAACAGGTCATTGGCATCGAGAGCAACGCAACTGCTATTTCGGATGCGCAAGCAAATGCGGCTGGGTTGGATAACGCGCGTTTTATTCACGGGTTGGTGGAAGAGATCCTGCCTACGTTAGACCTGCAGACTCCGCTTGTCGTTATAGATCCTCCACGTACAGGCATGGACAAAAACGCCCTTTCGGCGCTGGCAGCCCTATGCCCACCTCGTATCGTCTACGTCTCTTGCGATCCGGCCACACTGGCTCGGGACATCCAGCGCTTGCTCGCATCTGGATATCGCTTGCGCGAAGTACAACCTATCGATATGTTCCCACAAACGTATCACATCGAATGCGTAGCTGTATTGGACCGTCTGTGATTTTTAG
>JBMFPM010000393.1:0-2295 GCA_049969135.1 Anaerolineae bacterium | reverse complement strand
CGTCAGGTACAGTTTCTTGACACCTGCCTGATAGGCTAGAGTAGCAGCTTGGGAAGCCGTGAGGTGGCCAAAGCGCACTGCCATCTCGGCTTCTACATCGAGATAAGTTGCCTCGATAACCAATGCATCTACCCCAGCGACATACTCGACCAATCCATTAATCTGGGCAGCATCGCCCACCCAGGCAAGTTTCACACCAGGAACCAAAGGCCCTAGTACTTGCTCTGGATAGACCACCGTTCCATCCGCTAGAGTAATTGCCTGACCTTGTACCAACAGCTTGCGCTCCGGCCCAGCCGGAACGCCCAGCCGCTCTGCTTCGTTGACGAGGAAAGGACGATGGCTTGCTTCTTCGAACAAGAAGCCAAAACAGCCCGGCCCACGGTGGACAACGGGAAAAGCAGTGATTGTCAACCCGCGTCGTTGCCAGATCACACCGGGCTGGATCTCATGGTACTCGATCTTCATTTGCACCTCGCCACCCCGCAGAACCACGTTCATCAAATCCCGAACGCGTTCTAAAGCCCAGCCACCACCGTATATGCTAAGATGATTTGCTGCTTCCCAACGGGCAAACGTGGATACTAGCCCGCCCAAGCCTAGGATGTGATCCAAATGCCCATGGGTTAACAGCACTTTGTCCAGCCGCTTGAAGCCTAGGCCGCTTCTCAAAATCTGACGTTGTGTCCCTTCGCCACAGTCTATGAGAAAACGTTGGTCCTCATAGAGAATCATTGCGGCAGAAAGTCCACGCTCCACAGAGGGTGCAGAGGCTGATGTGCCGAGGAAGACAAATTCAATCATTGCGTGATGACTCCTGAGTTAGACTACGATCATGGTTGTTTTTAACGGGCAATCGGTTCGCGTTGCCTGCTCTGATAGAGTGCCCGTGAGAGCTCAGCCATAATGCTATGATTTCCCCTTGACGAACTGGCGCCAATCGCTGTGGATGCCGTCTTCCGTCACGCCGTAATAGACATGTAACTGGCCATCGCTACCACGCTGCACGAAATCGTAGTATTTGCTACGCGCACGACGATAGGATTTCCACAACCCAATATTCCCACGCCATTTGACCTGCTCAATTTGCACCGGTTGGTTTTCAAATTCAGTAATGGCATAGCGCCACAAACGGCGTGCGGAAGGGCGGGTTACATTCCGCACCACATTACCATTGCGCAAGTCTTTGAGTGTGTAATATTTCACCCCCTCGCGTTCCACCACTTCGACGATTTCGACACCTGTGCGAGGCGGGGCTACTACCTGACTGATAGGAGGAACAGGAGCTGCCACTGCAGAAGGAGCCGGTGATACAACAGGGGCACGCTGCACTGCCAACGATGGCGCAAGAGCTCGCTGGACAAGCTGTACTACTTCATCGCGTAACGCGCGGCTCGTTTCCGATTCTTGCCGCACATAGATTTCTACCCCATGCAAGGCATAGGGCGGATTCTCACCTTTTGGCACCGTCACGCGCAGGACATGCGCACCTTGCGATTTCACAATATCTACATTCACTTCAATAGGTGGCGTGACTGCTCGGCTGATCTCCGCAAGCAGAGTACGGCTCGCCTCCTCGGGCCGCTCCACACCAACAACGGGGCTCTTGGGCTTCGAGCCGGCACCCACCCAGATTGTGCCTCCATTGGTATTAGCAAAAGCCACTACATCCCGGAGCACAGCCCGCAAATGCCCACCTTTTCGCGCCATGCTCTCATGAAAAGATTGGACAATGCTTGGCCCGGATTCCTGTGCTGCTCGGACGTAATCCATCACCGGTGCAGTCGGTTGGTACGGCCGCGTGCGTGTGAAATCATCGCCAAGGAACACTTCCTTGAGCGCCTCAAAGCTAGCCTCAGGCAGCAGGATCTCGGTTACCCGATCGCCTACCCCAAGAGAATGCTCATCCTTCGGATCGCGCTCAAGGCGATGAGCATCAGAGCCCTGGATACAATGCATGCGCCGGGGATATTCCGGTTTCGAACCATCGTAGAAGGAAGCCGTAGTATGACGTCCTGTCTCCTCCAAGTCCGTAACCTCTAGGGCGTGTAAGTGAGGATCTTGGGTATAAGCAATTTTGGTCTGACCGCCAAAATCATAGCCGCGCATGGCAACCCCATGCGTTGAATTCGCATGGGCCGCGATGACCAATCCCCCTGCCTCAGCAATGATGCGATAGGCAGTTAGCACGTCTACAGTAGCTCCCACTTCCCCGGAACCAAGGTCCAATTTTTCTGGCGGAATCCTTAGATCGAGCAGGATGTGCTCTAACTCGCGGACTGAAGTATCTGGCGG
>JBMFPM010000392.1:0-2295 GCA_049969135.1 Anaerolineae bacterium | reverse complement strand
CTGCCAGGGCTTGGAGTTGGTATCGCTCGCGCGCTAGGTACTTGTCAGGGTTTTCCAGGGAATACCGTGCCAATGGAGCCGCAATCACCGCAGCGATCAGGATCATCACCGCCAATCCTGGCAGCAATGTGCGCAGCCCAGACCACGACGTGGAGAGAACCCACAACGCAAAGCCAATGGCCAAAGCAATAGGCACGAAGAGAAAAGAGCGATAGCTATAGATGCCAGCACCCAGAGCGATGCCAACCCAACCAAAGTCCAGTGGCTCCTGTCGACGGATGGCGCGGACAAAGGTATACAGAGCTAAGATGGTGAAAAGCGGCATAGTAGCCGCGCGAAATCCGCTGCGGCTGAGCACGATATGCCAGCGGTTGACTGCTAGCAGGAAAGCAGCGAGCAATCCAACGTGTCGGTTGAAAGCTTCTTTCCCCAGAAAGTACACAGCAACGATGGTCAGGATGCCAATCAGCGCGGAAGTTACGTGCAGTGTCACTTTGCTCAAGCCGATGAAGCGCCCTAACAAAGCCACGAGGTAGAAAAAGAGCCCCTCTCGCCCCAGACGGGCCGGGAAAAAGATGGAATAAGAACCGCGAGCGACGCTCAACGAATCAAAGTACTTCTCCGCCAGGTCAAAGCCCATCTCTGCGGGGATTTCGCTGATCAGCCGCAGGCGGAGCCAGGCGCCCAGGAGGACGATGGCGACCAGGAGCAAACCGTGGACAGGGAGCCAAAACTTCTTCCGCTGGTGCCACAAGTCCACATGCTCTCCCAAGGTACTATTCGCCGAAATCAGCCACAGGTATAGGAGGGTGAGCAACAAGCCGCCAATCCATAGCACAAGCCCCAGTGGCCGAAAGCGGTTTCCGCCAAAGTCCAAGCAGCCCAACAGGCTCACGGCAAGGGTCGTGGCTACTGCCGACAGGGAAATGGACGAGGGTTTGTTCTCCTTTGTCCCTTTGGCAGGTTCGAGCGCTGTATTGGCCAAGAGCAGGGCAAACGCGAAAGCCGCTAGCCCCAATATAGCTAAAGAGAGTGTTTGGGTCTTGTGCTCATCGAGGCTGCGTTGGGCCATGAAGGCCATCCATAGACACGCCAATGCGCCTGAGAGCATCAGAGTAGCTGTCCGCTTTGACCACGCTTCTCGCAATTGCTGCCATGTGTGCAGCATGGATGCCTTTCCTGGGAGGAATTTGTGGCTTATTCTAATCCGGGTCGGTTGTGCTGTCAAAACCAATTGCGTAGGGCTATTGGTCAAATTGCCCTACTGCTCTGGGGTAGTAGCAGAAAGGACCTCTGGCGTAGTCAGTGGTTCTGGCGGTGCCGTAGGGGCGGGTGTCTCTGTCGGCTGCGCCAAGGTCGGCGTGGGTGTGGCGGTTTCTGGGATGGTTGCCGTTGGGGTTGGTGTACCGGTATAAGGGACTGTCGGTGTGGCGGTTGGCGTGGTGGTAGGCGTAGGAGTGAACGTGCTGGTCGGCGTGGCCGTAGCTGTTGGCGTGTTCGTCGGGGTTGCCGTAACTGTCGGCGTGGGATTGGCGATATTGACCCGTACTGCAGGAGAGGCAGCGTGATTTCCATGTCGGTCATACACCACCACACGCAGGGAATACAGGCCATTGCGCAGTTCTCGAGTGTCCCACGCTGCCAGCACACCGTCTTCCAGGGCAAAGTTCTGGCGTGCGATAATCCCCCAGCCAATGGGGTTTTCGCCGATGCCATATTGCACCTCGTAATGATCCATATCATCTATGCGTGCGCTGCCGTAAACAGGCACAATGCCTTCGACCATGCTGCTATCGCGTGGCTCCATGATCTCCACGCGCGGTGGGCGGGTGTGTACGGTACAGGTTTCAGCAGGGGGCTGGGGCTTGCCTTGCGCTTCAGCCCAGGCGCGGTATTCGGTAGGGTACACCTCAAAGTACTGTGTCCGTACGACATTCTCTGGGCAGAAGGGGCTGGCGCGCTGACCACTCACAGTGCACAGGCGGACATCTACATGGATATCACAGGGCTCCTTTGGCGCTGTGCCTGCGAGGAAGATCTCTTTGCGTGCCGCAGGGCACTTGTCTGTGTGTAACTTGCCAGACACGGGGCAGATCTCGGCTGTTTCCATCCCATCCGGCATGACAAAATCGTGAACCGGGGTATCGCGCAGCACTTCTTCCATGAAATCATGCCAGATAGGCGCTGCTCCGCGCGAACCGTACACTCCCTTCATTGGTTTGTGATTGCTGTTGCCCACCCACACGCCAGCCACCAAGTCTGGTGTGTACCCAATAGTCCAGGCATCGCGGTAAT
>JBMFPM010000391.1:0-2300 GCA_049969135.1 Anaerolineae bacterium | reverse complement strand
CCGCTATCCCTGGACGAAGTGGATTTCAGCCTCGCCATCCAGGCAGTCGAGGCGGAGCGTGAAGCCAAGGCGCGGCTGAGCAAAGAGGAACGCAAAGCACAAGCTGCTGCACGCAAAGCCCAGCGTGAAGCGCTCAAGGAACAATACGGCTACGCCATCGTCAATGGCGAACGCACGGAACTGGGCACGTACATGGTAGAGCCTAGCGGCATCTTCATGGGGCGCGGCAAGCATCCCTTGCGCGGCTGCTGGAAAGAAGGCCCGCAACAATGCGATATCACGCTGAACCTGAGCCCCGACGCGCCCAGGCCACCCGGCGACTGGCAGGAGATCGTCTGGCAGCCAGATGGCTTGTGGGTGGCAAGGTGGAAAGACAAGCTGTCCGGCAAGATGAAGTACATCTGGCTGGGTGATACTGCTTCCATCCGCCAGGCACGGGAGGCGGAGAAATTCGATCAAGCGATCCAGTTGCACGCTCAGTTGGAGCAGGTGAGGGCAGGCATCCAAGAGGCGCTAGCCAGTGCCGATCCAAAGCGCAGGATGATCGCTACTGCCTGCTACTTGATTGACGTCTTGGGCTTGCGCGTGGGCGATGAAAAAGACCCTGACGAAGCGGATACCGTTGGCGCAACGACCTTGCGCCCGGAACACGTCACGCTGCATCCCAATAGGGTGGCAGAATTCCGTTTCTTGGGCAAGGACTCGGTGCGCTGGCACAAGAAAATCACGCTGCCGGAAGCGGTATACCGCAACCTGCAGGAACTGATTCAAAATGCCCGTCCGCCAAACAACAATTCGCGCAACAATGGCAAACGCCATCCCACGCGCGACAAGCCGCAGATTTTCCCGGACATTGATAGCCAGGATGTCAATGCCTTCCTTTCCGAGCTACTGCCTGGTCTTACAGCGAAGGTTTTTCGCACCCATCATGCCACACAATTGGTGCAGGAAAACCTAGCGAATGCGAATATCCAGCCAACAGACCCAGAGCATGAGAAATGGCAGGCGGTGAGCATGGCGAACGTGCAGGCTGCGATGTTCTGCAACCATACCAAGAAAGCGGCTGCCAATTGGGCCGCCCGTCGGGAAAAGTTCGTCCAACGGGAGCGCAAAGCCCAGCAACGCGTCGAGGAATGCCGCGCCCATGCCCAACAATGCAAAGAGGCATTGGCTGCATTGCGCCAGGAAGCGCGCGACAAACTCGCTGCCTGCACCACGCCAAAACAGAAGGAAAGGGTACAAAACGCCTACCAGAAGAAAATCAGCCGCGCCGAAGCCAAGCTAGCCGCAGCCCAAGAAAAGCTGCACAAGGCAATGCTCGCCCTGGGCAAGGTGAAGGCTGAATCGCGAGTAGCCAGGGAGAAGCGCGATTGGAACCTGACCACCAGCCTCAAATCCTACATTGACCCGCGCGTCCTGTACCGTTGGGGACAGCGCGTCGAATACGATGTGCTGGGAAAGTATTACCCCAAGAACTTGCAACGCAAATTCTCTTGGGTCCGACAGACCGAGGAAGCGATCCAAGAAAACCAGTAGTTTCTGAAGGGCATCACCTATGGATGAAAGAGCAATAGCCAACGCCGCGAAGCGCATCCGGGAGACCCTACCACCGGGTGTGATCCTAGTGGCAGCAGCCAAGTCACGCACCGTTGAAGAAGTGCGCGCTGCGATCAGGGCTGGTGTCGCACACGTGGGCCACAACTATGTCCAGGAAGCCGCGCAGATGATCCCGCACATCTCCGAGCCGGTGCAATGGCACATGATTGGACATCTCCAGACAAATAAAGCGAAAAGCGCCGTGCAGTTGTTCGATATGATTGAGACATTGGACTCATGGCGGTTGGCACAGGAACTGGAGAAACGCTGTGCAGCTATTGGCAAAGTGATGCCTGTCCTGATCGAAGTGAACAGCGGACGAGAGGCCAGCAAAACCGGCGTACTGCCAGAGGAAGTAGAACAACTGGCATGGCAAGTGAGCGCCCTGCCGCACCTCCGCCTCCAAGGGCTGATGACCATGGGCCCACGCTTCGGCAATCCGGAAGATGCCCGCCCTTACTTTCGCATCACCAGGGAAATCTTCGAGCGCCTGAAAGCTGCTCGCATCCCCAATGTAGAGATGCGCTACCTCTCCATGGGCATGAGCAACAGCTATCTTGTCGCCATCGAAGAGGGAGCGAACATGGTGCGTATTGGTACGCTACTATTCGGAGAACGGATGGAGCAGAACACGTAACACCCATCACTCATCACTTATTACGTATTGCGTGTTTCGTATTCCGTGTCAGCCGGGGTATTGTTGG
>JBMFPM010000390.1:0-2303 GCA_049969135.1 Anaerolineae bacterium | reverse complement strand
GCAGCATAATGGACGGACCCACACCGTTGGCGACGCGAATACCGGGAAGTAGATGATAAACCGGCTTAGGGGTTTGGGACGGGGGTTGCCAGCCGCTGCCCAGACCAAAGATACCACGGGGAACAGCAGCGATTCCGGTGGGCCGCCATAGCCAATGCAAGCCGGCCTGCGCGTTTTCCGGATGTGCCATCCATCCCCAGATTATCTCTTGGTAAGGATACCTAAAGTTGATATAGCTACCTTCGTTATAGGGAGGACGGCGCGGATCGAAAGCACTATTATTTGGATCGTTAGAGGAACCCCACCCATTGTGCCCTGTGACAACATAATACCATTGCTCAGCCACTGTATGATCGTTGTCGCCGATGAACGGCATCGCGTTCCATTTCTGGATGAGGAAGTTTGTACCGGTGCCCAGATTGTAGGGCAACTCGCCCGCCACTCGACTGGGGGTAAACCAACCACAGCCATTGCTCATGCAAGAAGTAATCTGCATCAAACCGTAGCCGCAGCTCTGAGTAGGAACATAGTACCCGATTAGCGTACAAGCATCCCTGTTATCTGGATCGTTCACCCCGTCAGCAAATTGAAGCCAGTGAGACTCCTGCCAGGCCATTCCCCTCAAAATAATGTGAGGGATCGGTCGCAAAGCAGAGACGCTTTCCTGCGTCATATTGGGGGGAAGGCCACGATTGATCAGATTGTAAGAGGGTCCATTGCTCCCTAAAGCATTGCTGGCAGCGTCATTGAAAGTAGAACGCATATCATAGCGCCCGGGCTGATGACCGTAGATTCGAGCCTGAGGACAACCTGCAGGAGGCGCAGGGCAGGTTGGCGTAGCTTGCGTGGCTGGTGAAGCGCCAGCGGTCCCAGAACTGATGCTGTAGCTCAAAACCAGCATTGCCAGGCTGAGATAGAACAGCAAAAGGAGCAAGCCTCTTGCATTTTGCGGGCGAGGCAATAAATGATACATTGTGTCCCTCCTTTCATTTGCCCGCGCCCTGCGCCGCTGGTATCCAAGCGACAAAGATGTTCCCTTGATCTTGGCTGGGGACAGGCACTATCATCTCAGAGGGTAGGTGAATCCAGTACAGGCCAGTGTAGTAATGGTAAGCGGCCAACCAGCGGCGGTCAGGAGAGAGAGCAAGTACCCGCCAGTCACCGACAGATTTAATGAGACCTATTTCTTGGGATAAGCGGGTATGCCCATTGATGGCGCGGACCACCACTCCAGAACGACTTAATTCCCACTGGCCCACTACCACATCATGACCCTCAGGTGCCCAGATGGCCGTGAAACCAAGTCCAGGTTGTATGATTACTTGCTGGGTAGTTCCATCCGCTGAAATCCAAGTAAGACCTTCGGGGGTACCGATGAGGAATTTGGTGCCGTCCGGAGACAGGAGTGGATATACTGCTTCCCTGCCCAGGGAAATTATCTTGTGGGCACTCTGTCCGTTCCGATCTACACTCCAAATTTCGTACTCATACCCGCTCTCCTGAGGAAGGCCTAGGGAATAATACAATTCTCGCCCATCAGCAGACCAACCGAGAACACTCAGTGGCATGTCGGGGTCTGTTTCCAGCAACCGCCTCTTCTCGCCAGTGGCCACGTTCACCAGTTCAACAGCTCCCCGCCACACGGGGACAGAGCCAGGGGTTCCTGTCTTCTCGCTTGGCATCATGACTTCTTCCCGCCAGCCGATGCTATAGGTTAGTGAACGACCGTCACGATTCCAGAAGAGTCCTCCGAGTGCAGCGGCCTGGTCCAATTGCTGTAGCTCAGTGCCATCTACATTGGCTACCCAAAGCATAGCGGTTTTCCAGTAAATAGTGACCAAAGCCAATTTACGACCATTAGGCGACAAAGCAGCTTCAGCAATGGCGTCCCGCTCAAAGCGCAGCATTTCTCGGCGGCTGCCAATATCCCTCGGATCCGCCAGCCATAGAACACTACCTTGCCCCTCCGGGTAGTTCTCTGCCCACAGAGCATAGAAGGCCGAAGGAGGTAGTGGCAGCGGTGTAGGGACAGGTGTAGCGGTAGGAATCGGCGTGGGGCTTGGTAACGGCTTCGGTGCGCGGGTCACTGTTGGCGGGATGGTTGGGATTGACGGGCGTGTCGGGGTTGCCGGAAGCGGATAAGGCGGTTGCGTCGGCGTCTCAATCGGCGATTGAAAAGCCTGAGAGGCTGGCTCCGCTGCTCTTCGCAGCCCACCAAAGGTCATGGCGAGAACAACTGCTAGGCCTATGAGCACCAGCAGGCCCAACAAACTTCCTACGATGCTTAACATGCGTTTCATTTT
>JBMFPM010000389.1:0-2321 GCA_049969135.1 Anaerolineae bacterium | reverse complement strand
CTCGTTTGAAAAGCAATACATCGAGTCGTTCCTT
Organism: Anaerolineae bacterium; assembly: GCA_049969135.1. Lineage (GTDB taxonomy): Bacteria > Chloroflexota > Anaerolineae > UBA2200 > UBA2200 > JACIWX01. The sequence continues at coordinate 2,287 of JBMFPM010000389.1, read as the reverse complement.
CTCCACAAGGGTAGTATAAATGCAGTCGCCTGATAAATCAAGTTGACGACAGCCTGGAATTGGCTATTATTGAAGAAATAGGATACTTGTTTACGTGGAGGCTGTAATTGAAGACGTTCGTTTCATTAGTGAAAGCAATGCGACCCAAGCAATGGACCAAGAATATCTTTGTGTTAGCAGCGCTTGTTTTTGATGCCAAGCTATTCGTGCCTAGGTTTCTGGTCAAATCACTGCTAGCCTTTGGCCTTTTCTGTGCAATTAGCAGTTCGGTCTATCTAATCAATGACTTGTCAGATATGGAGAGGGATCGCCAACACCCTACAAAACGCAACCGTCCCCTGGCTTCTGGACAGCTAGCTCCGGGATTAGCTGTGATTACGGCCATACTGCTCATCGCTGTTTCTATCCCAGCAGCTTACTTGCTCGACCCATTATTCGCAGCCATCCTTGGCTCGTATTTGATCACGATGATCCTGTATTCCTTTTGGCTGAAGAACATAGTGATTATCGATGTGCTCACAGTGGCGGCAGGCTTTGTCCTGCGCGTGGCGGGTGGCGTCGTGATTGTGAAAACGGCGCGTTTTTCGCCGTGGCTTTATCTCTGTATGGTGCTTCTTGCCTTGTTTATCGCCATTAGCAAGAGGCGCCATGAGCTGGTACTGCTCAACGAAAATGCAAACGAACACCGCAGCATATTCAACGAATATAGCCTGCCGCTTTTGGATGACATGATTCGCATGGTCACAGCCTGCACAGCCATGGCCTATTCCCTTTATACCTTCTCTGCTGCAGGTTTGCCTCCAAACCATGCCATGATGTTGACTATCCCCTTTGTTCTGTACGGACTATTCCGGTACATGTACCTTGTCCATATCAAAGGCGAAGGAGGAGAACCAGAAGACCTGTTGCTAAAGGACCGCCCCCTCCTCCTGGCGGTCATCCTCTGGGGATTAGCAGTCATCATTATCTTGTATTTCCACTAGATCAATGTCATCTGCTGGATGCTAGGTATGCAAACTGGGATCGGGCAATGGTGAAACCTCTCGTGGCGATTGTAGGTCGCCAAAATGTAGGCAAATCTACCTTATTCAACCGCATCGTAGGAAAGCGCTTGGCTATCGTGGAAGATTTACCAGGCACAACGCGCGACCGACTCTATGCGGATGCGGAATGGCAAGGACACGTCTTTACCCTTGCGGATACTGGCGGCCTTGTGCTTGGCTCTGAGGATGATCTGCTGACACGAGTGCGTTTACAAGCACAGCAGGCCATTGCTGATGCTGATGTGATCATCTTTGTTACCGATGTGCTGGAAGGCGTAACTGCAGCCGATCAACAAATTGCTGAAATACTGCACCGCGCACAGAAACCAGTTCTTCTCGCGGTCAACAAAGCAGATACCTCACAACGGCGCATGGATGCGGCAGATTTCTATTCCTTGGGACTGGGTGAGGTATATGCCATATCCGCACTACATGGCTCTGGCGTGGCCGATTTGCTGGATGCTGTGGTAACGCTATTCGCTCCGGAAGAACGAGAGAAGGAAGAGGAGACAAAAGCTGTCAAAATCGCCATCGTAGGACGGACCAACGTAGGTAAATCCAGTTTGCTCAACGCTTTGCTAGGCGAAGAGCGTGCCATAGTCAGCGCGATACCTGGCACAACTCGTGATGCCATTGACACCGCCTTGGAATGGCAAGGGCAACCCATCGTGTTGATTGACACAGCCGGCATCCGTAAGCGCGGCAGTATCGCGCCAGGGGTAGAGAAATACAGCGTGCTACGCGCGCTCAAAGCCATAGATCGTGCGGACATTGTCCTGCTACTTATTGATGCTGGTGAGGGAGTAACAGCCCAGGACACCCATATTGCTGGTTATATCCTAGAAGCAAGCAAAAGCGTGATCGTCGTCGTCAACAAATGCGATCTGATGCCCAAAGATAGCACAACGATAGAATCTTTCACAAAACACGTGCGCAGCCAGCTCAAATTCATCCCTTATGCACCAGTTTTATTCGTGTCTGCTTTGAAGCGGCAGGGCATCGAACAAATTTTGGAGACAGCCATTCGCGTATATGAACAACGCTACCAGCGCATACCCACAGGCCAACTCAATGACCTGCTTCAGGAATCTATCGCTCGCCATAGCCCGCCATCCAAAGCAGGTAAGCGCTTGAAATTCTACTACGCGACCCAACCTGTCGTAGACCCACCTACATTGGTATTCTTCGTCAATGATAGCCGATTGGTGCACTTTTCCTACCAACGGTATCTGGAGAACCGCATC
>JBMFPM010000388.1:0-2327 GCA_049969135.1 Anaerolineae bacterium | reverse complement strand
CCTTCTCTCCTTCCCGTAATCTCCCTGCACAGAGGTAGGGAGACGCTTCGCAGAATAAAGCACTCAAGCCTCTTTCTCCTGCGAAGCGTCCCTTGTCCTGCAAGAGGGTGGGGATATCTAATGGGCAAACAACCACTGTGGGCGGACAAGTCTATCGCCTTATCCGCGCACTCCCCGGCAATATCGTTGTGCTAGGATGCACTCTAACGCATCACCAGGCTCATGACCGCCTTTTGCACGTGCAGCCGGTTTTCTGCCTCGTCGTACACAACGGAACGCCAGCCAGACTTCGGATCGGTGTTGTCAATCACGGAATCTTCGACTTCCCAGGAACGGTCAGCAGGCAGACAATGCATGTAGATTGCTTCGGGATCAGCCAGTGCCATGTACTCTGGCGTGGCTTTCCAATCCTTGTAGCGGTCAAAGATCTCCTGAGCCAGTTTGGGATTGTCCTCGCCTACGGGAGGCTTGAACATCTGCACGGGTGCCCAAGCCTTTGGGTAGAGGACATGTGCGCCCTTGGCTGCTTCTTCAAAGTCATGCACAATGCGGAAAGAAGAGCCATTCCTCTTGGCATAGTCTGTGCAGGCTTGGATGACCTCGGGGTCCAGTTCCATTTCCGGTGGGTGAGCAAGGGTAACATCCATGCCCATCTTGGTAGCCGCAATGATGGCACTCTGAGGCACGGCGCGCGGCTTGTGCACGCTAGGCGAATAAGCCCAGGACATGACGAATTTCACACCCTTGAAAGTGCCAAATTTCTCATAGACGGTGAGGATGTCCGCCAACGCCTGGAACGGGTGGTATTTATCATCTTCCATGTTCAGCACCGGTATATCCGCCCAGTAGGCAAAGTTGCGGATCATTTCGTTGGCCCCGCCATACACCCAGTCCACCGGGTCGCCATAGCAGCGAATGGCAATACCATGCCCCATGCGCGATAGCACACGGGCTACATCGGAGACGCGTTCTGTAGAATAGGCCACCTCTTTGCCCGGCAGGGCAGGCGTGTAGATCTTCTCGGGATCCAGGTAGTGGGCATGGCCACCCAGTTGGGTCATCCCTGCCTCGAATGAGTTGCGCGTGCGCAAAGACTGGTTGTAAAAAATCATGAACAAGGTCTTGGCACGCAGGATGTGATCATGAGGTTCGCCCAGGGCAAACCGCCGCTTGAGATCGAGCGCCACGTCGAGGATGGTTTCGACCTCTTCTTTGCTCCATTCGAGCAACGTGATGAAATCACGGCCTCGGAAAGAGTCAGTTCTCATATTCTTTTACCTCCTAACCAAATAAGTAAATGGCAATACATCGCGAGAGATGTACTGCAAGAAGAGCCAATAGACGGGAAGCAAATGGCGCATTGATGTGCGTGGTGCATAGCATAAGCTTTTACTGAAACATGCAAATCCATTAAAAAGAAATGCGTTTGCGCTTGGCGCGCCGCCTTAGCGAACCTCGCAAATCTCAAATGTGTTTGTCTCTGTGTCATACAGCCCAAAGCTGGGCTTGCCAAAGCGGCCCATCACCTCGCCGGGGTTGCCCCATAGTGTGGAGCCCACTATCCGGACATGGGCGGTATGGTTATGACCGCTGAAAACAGCATCGTACTGACCTGAGCGGGCTAATGCTTCGCCCATTTCGGGGTAGTGCGCCACGGCAATGCGCTTTCCACCCAGTTCCAAGCGTGCGATAGGCTGGTGGAAGGTAACGTTGCCTGCTTCCTGGGCGATTTTGAGCAGGAGGAAAACATCGCCATCGTTGTTGCCAAAAACCGAGTGCACGGGCCCATGGAATCCTTCCGCCAACATCTTCAGTGTGAAGGGAGCGCAGTAATCCCCGCAGAAGAGCACAGCTTCTGCATCCTTCACAGAGTCCAATACCTTCTGCAGGTTTTCCAGGCGATCGTGGCAATCGCTCAACACTGCAATGCGCATGCCATTACCTCCTAATGAACTCAATACTTTCCGTTAACGATTCTAACGCAGGATACCGACGATGCCAAATGCCCATGCTGGCTGGGTGGTTCAGCCGGGGGCAAGTCGCTGAGCGCTAGCCGTCAACGAATTCACAACGAATAAACGAATGTACTGCGTCAGCATTCGTTTATTCGTGTCCCCCATTCGTTGATGGCCATCCTTCGCACTTTAGGCCATGCTTGCCCCCAAGTGGAACTGTGCCCATTTGACATTGCAGCGTGGTCAAATTATAATTTTGCACGGTAATATGGCTAGTAGGAGAAATTCTTGCGTAGTGATATGCAGTATATCAATGTAGATTCAACACAAGGAGGTAGGTGATCCATTGACCGAAGGGGAAAAAAGACAGCG
>JBMFPM010000387.1:0-2329 GCA_049969135.1 Anaerolineae bacterium | reverse complement strand
GATAAAGGAGCTTTAACTCACGCGCATCATATTGAGCATCCCCATCCGTATAAAAAATCAAATCCTTGGTTGCATTGGCAAAGCCGGTGCGCAATGCTCCTCCGTAGCCCTTGTTTCGCTCGTGGTGGATAATGCGGACGTTGTCATATACTCTCGCCAATTCTTCTAGGATCTCTGGCGTATAATCCACACTGCCATCGTTGACAACGATTACCTCATAGTCATCAGTCAGCTCCCGTAGAGTTAGCAGAGCAGAGATCACCATGCTGGCGATCGTTCCCCCATCATTGTAAGCTGGAAAGAATGCTGAAATGCTCTTAGCCATATACGCTCCTATGCATGCCAATGACGGATATATGTAGCGATTTGGCGGACCTGAGTGTCCGTTAATTCCGGGTAGATGGGCAGGGAAAGTACCTCTTCAGCATATTGCTCTGCGATTGGGAATGACCCCCGGCCCAGGTTCAACCAGCGATAGGCTTGCTGCAAGTGAATGGGAGTAGGATAATGTATCGCGGTCTCTACTCCATGTTCAGCCAAATAATTTTGCAGCGCGGTACGTTCCTTGCAGCGGATTACATACAAGTGGTAGACGTGCTTCGCATAAGGCATCTCCACGGGAAGTTCTACCTCACTATCCCCGAGGAGCGCCGTGTAGAGCGCTGCGATGTGCCGACGACGTTCGTTCCACCGATCAAGATAGCCCAATTTCACACGCAGTATCGCCGCCTGTAGCTCATCAAGCCGGCTATTCACGCCTAACAATTGGTGGTCATAGCGAGTTTTCTGTCCACCATTGCGCAACATGCGCACTTTTTCAGCAAGCTCTGGATTATTGGTGATAACCATGCCCCCATCCCCAAAAGCTCCCAGATTCTTGCTTGGATAAAAACTAAAACACCCTATATCCCCTAGGGTTCCCACATGGCGTCCTTTGTAGAGAGCCCCATGTGCTTGCGCTGCATCTTCAATAACAAACAAGTTATGCCTACGCGCAATATCCAAGATGGGGTCCATATCTGCCGGCTGACCATAGAGATGAACCGGCATGATTGCCTTGGTACGGCCCCCTATGGCTTTTTCTAATCGCTGTGGATCCATGTTATAGGTCTCGGGATGTATGTCAACGAATCTGGGAACAGCGCCCACCGCAGAGATAGCCAGAGCAGTGAACGTAGCGCTATTCGGTACGGTAATCACTTCATCCCCTGGCCCTACCCCACATGCCATGAGTGCCAATTGTAGAGCATCGGTGCCGTTGCCCACTCCCACAGCAAAAGCCGCCCCACAATAGGCAGCGAATTCACTTTCAAAGGCAGCAACCTGCTTGCCCAGAATGAACCAGCCACTGTCGAACACAGATTGAACGGCATTATCCAGTTCAACCTTAATCGCTTGGTATTGGAGTCGGAGATTGCCAAAAGGAATCATATTGCGCCTGCTTCTATCACCACCATTATAATCCATGCGCTAATGTCTGCAAACCTCCACGGTAGTATATCCTATCAAACTGAAAACTTGATGAAAGCACATAAACCTATAGGTGATGTTTTGTTCATTTTCCAACCTGCTGGCACAAGGCAAGGCATTCCTCTATGATTTTGTCCAGGGGTAGTGTAGGTGCACTAGGGTTTAGCACAAAATGAGCCAAGAACTCGATGTTTCCAGCAGGGCCACGTAGTGGTGAAGGTATCACACCACGGACATAAAGCCCCTTCTCCGCTGCCCAGCCCAGGACGTCATACAGTACCAGGCGATGCACGGTGGGATCTTTTACCACGCCGCCTTTGCCCACCTGCCTTCGACCAGCCTCAAACTGTGGTTTTATCAAGGCAATTATCTGTCCATCTGGCTTGAGCAGACGCATCACAACGGGTAACACCAGTTTGAGCGAAATAAATGACACATCAATCGTTGCCAGGTCAATTGGTTCGGGCAACTCTTTTAGGTAACGGACGTTGACCCGTTCCATGACCACCACCCGCGGATCCTGGCGCAACCGCCACGCCAGTTGTCCATATCCTACATCAATGGCATAAACCCGCGCTGCGCCATGCTGCAGGAGACAATCGGTAAACCCGCCGGTGGAAGCGCCAATATCCGCCACCACAAGGTCATGCACGTCGACCCCGAAAGCAGCCAGAGCAGCTTCTAGTTTCACTCCACCCCGACTCACATAGGCTGGCTGCTGCTCAATGCGGATTGCCGCTGTCAGAGGGACACGCGTACCAGGCTTGTCAATCGTTTCACCTTCCACAAAGACCTGCCCGGCCATGATCAGTCGCCGGGCCTGTTCGCGGCTTGCCACCAACCCTCGTTTGAAAAGCAA
>JBMFPM010000386.1:0-2332 GCA_049969135.1 Anaerolineae bacterium | reverse complement strand
AGTGGTTAAGGCAGGGGTCTGCAAAATCCCGATCGTCGGTTCAATTCCGACCGTCGCCTCTCTGTGCAGTGGCTGATAGCATACGCTATCAGCCCTTTGCTTTGGGGCGGTGGCGAAACGGCAGACGCTGCGGACTTAAAATCCGCTGGACGCTGAGTCCATGAGGGTTCGATTCCCTCCCGCCCTATTTTTCTGGGACATTCTTGATGAGGTTCAGATCCCCCGTGCGCGCTGCTTCTAGAATGGGCGCCATGTATTCGTCAACCATGTCGGCGGTCAGCGGCACCGGCATGTTCTCCAGTTTCATCTTAAGCTGCGTGTCCTTAGCGGCAGTCAAAGCGCGTTCGATATGCTCTGGAGTGAACCCCTTTACTTCTCCCAGCGTGGTTGGAAAGCCGATGCGTCGGCTGAGTTCCATCATCGCCTTGGCCACAGCCATACCCAACTCGCGCCCACTGAGGGCATCCATGTCGACATCGGTCAAGCCAGCTTCTTTGAATATTTTGCCCACAATGCGCAATGGTTCTTCCACCGCCGGGGCAAAGAAGACAACATAATAGGGATTCATAATCGCGCATGCTCGACCATGGCTGAGAATATCCACTAGCGAGAAGCTGGTGAGGTGCCCGCCATTGGTACCACCCAACATGATCGCATAGCCGCCCAAGTCAGTAGCGAGCCCAAGCGCTGTCCGTGCCTCCATATCGTTGGGATTCTTGACTGCTCGCTCCACATAGTTGACAATCAGGCGAATAGCTTCACTGGCTACTTCTACTACTTTGTCATAGTACGGTTTACCTACCGCACCCATTAGCACTTCCAGGGCGTGTGCGAGGCCATCCAATGCTCCATCTGCTGTAAGCTCTGGTGGCATCGTTTTGGTCAAATCATAGTCAAAAAGCGCCCGTGCAGGCACGATCGCCTCATCCACGATCAACTTCTTCTGCCCGGTGTGCACGTCGGTAATGTTAGAATACTTGGTGAGGTGCGCTCCAGAACTGGCCGCGGTTTGGATGGCAACAACAGGGGTCAGCTTCTTGCCCGTCTGTTGAAGCTTCTCCGTAACCTTGCCTGTACCAAAGTATTCATCGATCTCACCGCCTAGTGTGCGCAGAACCTCCGCAGCTTTGGTCGCATCCAGAGTGCTACCACCGCCTAGGCATACAATGACATCAGGGTTCAGGGCTTTGAGCTCAGCCGTAATGCGGTAGAGATCCTCGCGCGGTGCATTTGGCGCTGCTCCCTCAATCTTGCCCAGCAATTCTACCCCAGCCGCTGTCAGAGAAGCTTCGATCCGGCGGAGTAGATCTTCTTTCAGAGAACGTCTATAAACCAAGGCAGCCCTCCGACCAAGTTCTGCAGTGATGTGTCCTATCTCATCGAGCACACCCGAGCCATAGACATAGCTATCGCCCTTAAACTCGCGAATCAGTTCTCTTGCTTTCTCAAAGTCTGACATAGTATCCTCCCTTTCTAGCGACGGCTCATTAGCCGCTGCACAAAGTGATCATAACTGTCGGCAAACTGCTTCAATGTATTGTACACTGGCGGCCAGGCAGCTACCTCCGCCTCATCCTCCAAAGTCAACACCTTGTTAGGTCTGAAACGTTCGTCCTCGTGCTCAACCCACTTTGCATCGGAAACGTAATACGCCTGTTTGAAAATCTCACTGTGGGTCAGCACTTGCAGCACATGGTCTGGTACCGGCTCATCAATGCGGTTTGCCTGCAGTACCATTTCCTTTTCCTGATCAAAAGCATGGCGCACATCGGGAAAGACGGTGATAATGCTCGTTCCTACCGCCTCCGTTACATCAGGATAAGCGCTAGGCAAGCGGTCATAGCCAGGGCTGTCTTTGTAGATGCGCAGTGAGGCAACCAGAGGCTTGATGCGTTTGAGGTCATAACCCTTCTCTTCAAGCAGTTTCTGCAGCCTCTTGATCACTGCCACGCCTGACCAAGCGGCTGCTTCCAGCACATCAGCTTGGCTGATGCCGTGAGCAGCCAATTCGGGGAGCTTCCCCAACAGTTCGTCACGCACAGGGTAGGCTAAACGCCCGTTCATCTCGGTCAGCGTAGCGAAAATGGCTTGTCCCTCCCGGATCACCTCTGCAAAACGGAGTTGCTGGAAAAGGCCAAAATTGACCGTGATGTTGACGCCAATTCCTCTGCTGGTAAGAGCCCGACAAGCCTCCAAACCAGCGCGGGTTCCCGGCAGCTTGAACACCACGTTGGGTACCCCTCCGCCCAGACGCGCAGTCAATTCCTCATAGATAGCTGTAGCATCGGCAATCATAGCCCATGCATCACCGTGCTTCTTGGGATTCACTTGC
>JBMFPM010000385.1:0-2345 GCA_049969135.1 Anaerolineae bacterium | reverse complement strand
ACATCACTGGCATTTTTCTCAACTTACCCCGGACTTTTTCAACGGGCTGCTAGCCGCGAAGAGCAGAAATAAGAAGGGCGTCATAAAGCGCCGCTATATGCTCCTTCGAATAATTGCAAACCACGTACTTTCTGCCGTTTCTCCCCATCCTCGCCGCCTGCTCCGGATTCTCGTAGAGCCATCGAATGGCCCGAGCGAGTTTCTCAGGACATTCTGGGGGAACGCAAACACCGCCACCCGACTCCTCAACGATTCTCCATATCTCGCTCCCCTCGTCTACCATTGCAATCACCGGGCGCCCACTCGCCATAATGCCAAAGGTCTTCGACGGGACCTGATAAGTGCTAGCCCCCCTTACAAGACAAACCAGCGAGGCATCCGAGGCAGCCCAGACTTCGTTTACCACCTGATACGGAACCTCCGGAAAGAATAGAACGTTACCCAAGTCTTTTTGCTCGGCCTTCTGCTTGATCCTTTCAAGATACTCTCCCCTTCCAATAATGACAAATCGCACCTCACTAACCGATGTGAGCATCGACGCCGCCTCGATGACGAATTCCAATCCGTGTGTGTAGCTTACTCCACCAATGTATGAAACAACGAACCTACCATTGAGTCCATGGATAGCGGAGAAAGCATTCTGCCTAGGCATAGGCATAATCCGTTCCGTATCGTGAAAATTGGGAATCGTAACCACCTTGCGTCCGGAGATCCCCTTTCTGCATATCGCATCCTTCATTTCGCTCGAGATGGGTACTACCCACCTGGCCGCTCTATACACGCGCCGCTCGATCCGATCCAAAAGCCTGAGAACCACCGTGTTCCTGACAACGCCCAGCGCCGCAAGGTTATCGGGGTACAAGTCCTGAACGTTGTAGACAAAAGGAATCCCTCTCAGCTTTCCAAGCACGCCCGCGACAACGCCCCCCAGGAGAGGTGGCGACGATGGCACAAGGATGATGTCCGTCCTCCGCGAAACAGCAAGGCCAACAAGCAGCGCCATCAGAGAAAAAGATAAGTAGTTTAGCGAGCGGAAAAACAGGCTCAGTCTGGCAGACCGGAATTCCGGGGCGAACACCCACACCCGATAAAGGTTAATCCCATTCCAATCCGTGCACTCGAAGACCCTCCTTCTAAACTCAGCCCACCTCTCACGCCGCCCAAAACGATAATGTGGAAACGACGCTATCAATGAAATCCTGTAGCCCTCCTTAAGCAGCCGTTCGAAAAGCGCTGCGTAGATCGCCGGGATTGGGCCCTCGTACGGATACCAGTACATCATAATCACAAGCAAATGCGGTTTGCCTCTTATGCTCTCACCACCCATCTTATTCGCACTAGTTCTAGTGTCTAATGATTGCAGGCACCCCCACTGCAATAGCGCCAGGCGGGACGTCCTGCGTGACTACAGCGTTGGCGCCCACAACAGCTCCAGCGCCGACTCTCACACCACCAAGCACTTTCGCGCCGCTACCCAAGGTCACGTTATCTTCTATCACAGGCCTTTCCGACGCTTCGAAAGGTATCCCCAATCCTTTGGCGCCCACCGTAACGCCAGAAAAAATCGTCACATTTTCCCCTATTCTCTGTGCCCCCAAGACTACGCCCTGCGGATGAGCGATGATCAGCCCACCGCCTATTTCGCACTGCTTAGCCACCTCCAGACCAAACAAGAAGAAATTCAGCATTGAGATGACCTCCGGCAGGATAGGGATCTTACTTCTCCTAAGGGCCTGAGCAGCGCGCAGTAACAGCACAGGAAGCAGCCTATAGGACAGGGCCAGCGTGATTACCTTGCGCAAAGACCTATCAGAGCCAAGGAGCCTATCAATATCCTTTGCCAGGACTCCCAATGCCTTCCTCCTTCCCCCGCGCACCGTTCGCAACCATCCGATAGACACGGCTATGTGCAGCAACACACACCTCAACATCAAGAGACTTGGTTGCCTCCGCCCTCGCCATCTCACCGAACTTCTTCCGCAGTCCCGCGTCCTCAATCAGCAAGCCAACCTTCTCAGCGAGAGATTCGGCGTCTCCTGCCGGCACAATGAACCCACTCACTCCATTCTGCAGATGATCGCCAACGTCGCCCACATCTGTGGACACGATGGGCATTCCCATCGCCATGGCCTCCCATACGCTTGTCGGGGAAGCTTCATACAGCGAGCTATACACAAAGATATCAGCATCCCGGAGGTACTCCTCGACTCGAGCTGCGAAGCCATGGAAGTGCACATTCGTGAGGCCGTACCCTTGGACACGTTTTTCGAGCCTTCTGAAATAATTCACTTGCCTCTCGTATATGCTGCCTACGACGTGGAAGTGTAGATTACCGAAGCGGTAGG
>JBMFPM010000384.1:0-2358 GCA_049969135.1 Anaerolineae bacterium | reverse complement strand
ATGGATAAGGTGCTTGAGTATTGTCAGCGCGATGTTGAGATCACCAAGAAACTGTACGAATACGGACAACTCCACAAAGTTGTCTATTACTGGGATAAGCAGTACCAACGACGAATGGTGCCAGTCAATTGGTAACCTGGGATCGGAGACAGGGATGCACGCAGAGCGAGGGTAATTGCTAACGACAATTGTGGAGCTGAGCATGGACTTTGAGCCCGCATATCTGCGCCTGTTGCGCAGCGGAGAATTGAAAAAGCGTGTCACGGAGGCGTATCGCCGTCTAGAGGCTTGTGACATTTGCCCACGCGAATGCGGCGTTAACCGACGGGAAAGTGCCAAAGGCGCTGTTTGCCGCACAGGAGAGCGCGCCCTTGTTTCCAGCTACAATCCTCACTTCGGTGAGGAGGCGCCTCTGGTTGGAATGAGGGGATCAGGGACCATTTTCTTTACCTGGTGCAACCTGAAATGCCAGTATTGCCAGAACTATGAAATCAGCCAACTCGGTGAAGGCCGTGAAGTCGAACCAGAGCAACTGGCTGCCATGATGCTGCATTTGCAGGAACTTGGTTGTCACAACATCAACTTTGTCTCGCCCACGCATGTCGTACCGCAGATCCTAGCAAGCGTGCTGATTGCCGCAGAAGCAGGCTTGCACATCCCCCTGGTTTACAACACGGGCGGGTACGATTCGCTCAAAACGTTGGCTTTACTGGATGGTGTGTTCGATATTTACATGCCAGATATGAAGTATTCTGACGAAGCCACCGCGCAGCGCCTGTCAAAAGTGAAAAACTATCCGGCCATTAACCGCGCTGCTGTTGCCGAGATGCATCGGCAGGTGGGAGACCTTTACCTAGACGAGCGCGGTATAGCCTTGCGTGGCTTACTGGTGCGCCATCTAGTATTACCGGGAGGGTTAGCAGGGACAGCGGAGATCGTGCGCTTTCTGGCTGAGAAAATCTCTCTCAATACCTATCTCAACATTATGGACCAGTACCGCCCCTGCTACAAAGCGCACGAATACCCAGAGTTGAACCGCCGCATTACCTCGGAGGAGTACGCTGAAGCAATTCGTCTTGCAGAGGAAGCAGGCTTGCACCGGCTTGATGACCGAAGAGCTAGGTTTTTCTTCCTGTGGACTTGATTTTGCCCAGGACAGTCATTGTATCCCCATTTTATGCCCGCTCATTTTGGCAAGAAACCACAACTTGGTTATAATCTTCACCAGTTTGTGAGAGGACAAGTATGCCGGATATTGTGCGACTGCATGCCAGAGTATACGGTCTGGTTCAAGGTGTGAATTTCCGTTACTACACCACACAAAAAGCTCGCGCACTGGGGCTGACCGGCTTTGTGCGGAATCGCTGGGACGGCACCGTTGAAGTTGTAGCGGAAGGCGAGCGCGAGGCTGTGGAAAAGCTATTGTCATGGCTGCACATAGGCCCGCCCTCCGCCGAAGTGGAACGCGTCGAGTTTGAGTGGAAAGAACCACTGGGCGAGTTCAGGCAATTTGAGGTACGATTCTAATGCGTCGCAATCCAGAACGTCTAGCCTGGGCAGTCCTGTGGATCGCTTTCGCGCTCTTTTGCACACTGACCATCTCCATTCCCCTGGGCATCCGTTGGTACCTCACTCACGCTACCAAAGCCTATGAAGCGAGAGTTACCTGCCTCGAAGGCACAGCAGTGGTCGAAGATCCCAGCCATGGTACTGCCAAACCGGTGCTGAAGGGCGAGACCATTTCGGTACCGGAAGGCACGGTCGTAAGCGTAGATGAGACGGCACAGGCAGTGGTTACCTTCTTCGACCAGTCCTTTGTACGCCTCTTTCCACGCACAAGCGTTGCCTTACAGCGCATGCGTACGCCGCGCTTTAACATGAGCCCGCTTCCAGCCCAGATTGTGATCTATGCCAAAGGGGGAAGGCTCTGGGCGAGCACGGTGCTGCGTGGATCTTACCCGATGGAATTCCGCGTGGAAAGCCTACAAGCGCACACAGTGCTTGCTGAAGATGGTGGTTATGCTGTAGAGGTGAGCAACGAGCGCACAGAAGTGATCGTACACCGCGGGATGGCGGAGGTATCAGCAGCTTCGCTATCGCAGTCCACAGCCAAGGTAACCCTCAGCTCGCGGCAACGCACAGTTGTGGAAATTGGCAAGCTACCGTTGGCACCATTGAAAGCCGAGCGCGATTTACTCCTCAATGGCGATTTCACAGCCCCGCTGAGCACAGGTTGGACTGCCTTCAATGATCAAGGCGGGGATGGCGGCGAAATAGATGGTACGGTATCCCTAGTGGTGGATGAGGGCCGACGTGCGGTGCGCTTTTATCGCACCGGTGGTGAATATAATCACTGCG
>JBMFPM010000383.1:0-2381 GCA_049969135.1 Anaerolineae bacterium | reverse complement strand
CGAAAATTACCGCTAGCGCGGTCACGGCGGCAACTGCATAGAGGATTCGCCGCTGTTGGGCTTCGCGTTCCCTTCTGGATATTTGCTTTTTGGTCAAGCTTTCTGTCGGCTTTATTTTTCTGGCCATTGATCTGCCTCGAATCCAAGGGGAGATAGCCTTTGGGCTTGGTAGCAGAGCTGCTCCAAGCACAGGGTGCAAGCTCGCAAAGGCGCTAGCCTTTGCGAGCTTGTTCAGCAGTGAAAGGCAGCAGTGCTAGATGGCGTGCCCGCTTGATAGCTACTGCCAAGCGGCGCTGGTGCTTCGCACAGACACCTGTGCTGCGCCGGGGGGTGATCTTACCCCGCTCTGTAATATAGTTCTGCAGCAAGTCAACCTTTTTGTAATCAATGCTCAAAGATTTGTTCGCGCAGAATGGGCACTGCCGGCGAGGACTTGGCCGATAGAATCCTGGCCGTTGGTCTCTTTCTGTATTGTGTTGTGCAGGAGCAGCACGCTGTGCATGCGCGGCTCGCTGTTGTCCTTCTATATCTGTAGTCAAATGAACCTCCTTAGGTAGCATCAATTATCCTGTAGATGTTTCGTCTTTGCGCACGATCAAATGCCGGATCACATCTTCCGTCAATCGGAGCGTCCTGTCAAGACTGCGAACAGCAGATGCAGGCAGTTCTACAAGCATCAAGTAATAAAAACCTTCCCGATGCTTTTTGATGGGATATGCCAGCCTGCGCTTGCCCCATGGCTCGATTTGGCGAACCTGGCCTTGGAGATCGCTAATAGTCTGTGAAATTTTGTTTACCAGCGCGGTAAGAGGTTCTTCCTCCATTTCAGGCTGGACGACGAAGACCAGTTCGTATTCTGGCATCGCCACACCTCCTTTCCTTGGGATTGCCGCAGGTATGCCCTGTCGGGAAACAGGACAGCCTGGGGCGGAAAGGTTGCTAAGAGCAAACCTTTGAGAAAGTAATTGTAGCATGAATTGCTCGAAATGCAAAATTTGCACGCATGGTGTGCCGGTGAGGCTTCTTATCAAGGGTTAAGGGGTATTTGATGCGCTTGTTTGGATCATTAGGTTAGCCAGCATCAGCGGTGATCCAATTTGCTGGCCATCTGGCAAGCGTTGCATGGACAAGTAGATTTGGTAGCGCTGTGCTGGTAAATCGGCAGGCAAGAACCAGTTGTGCTGATCGCGAATGATTTCACCTGCGTGCCATTGCTGAGTGGGATACAGGCCCTCTGTGGGCTGAGCGCGCCGCTCAGCCCAAACCTTGCCCTTTTTGTCCTGCAGTTGCAGGAGTAGCATGACATTCGCCGCAGGGTCGTGGTTTGCCTGCCAAAACAGAGTAAGGTGCACGACATCGCCTGGCGCTATAGGGGCATCAGGCTGGTGTTCATAGCCCAATTTGGTTAGCTCATAGCCCAACAATGTCAGTTCTGCAAAGCGGGCGTTGATTTGTCTTTTCATGCCAAGTACGGATACAGGCGGAGGGGCTACAGCGGGTAGGATGTGCACGGATTGCAGGAGGACATGGTCGCCTATCTCCTGCCCACGCTCTATCACAGGCAACCTCTGGCCATTTTCGAGATGGTACATGCCAATCTCGATGGCATACTCTCCTGGTGGTGTGCCCGGAAGGATAAGCAATCCATAGTTGTCTATCACTTGCTCGCCTTCTTGCCAGATGGTTGTGATCTTAGCCCCACCGCCAGGCTCAGCATCACGTTGACCTACGAGATGGCCATATGGATCTATCACATGGGTAAACACCTTGTAGCGCTCATTCATCCGCGCAATAGCCTGCCAGAACAGGGTCAATTGCAGGATATCGCCGGGGCGCAGCTCTTTCGTGAGCAGACTGTATCCCAGAAGCCTGACTTTGTTGCCCAGATTCACAGATAGAGGGTGCTCGATACGCTGTTCAGCAGGCGTAGCCGGCACAGCATAGATTACGAGCCGTACGTTGCCATACCACGAGTCAATGGCTTTGTAGCAATGTTCATCCAGCCAGCCTTCTATAAAGCGCTCTGGGTCGCTTTCGTCCGTTGCCCATAGGATGGCGAATATTCGTTGGTGTTTTTCGACCAACTGTGTGAGTTCTGCTTCTGTCTGCGCCTTATCCAGAGGACGCTGGCGAGGGAGTGGATACAGAGGCAAATGGCCTTGATAATAGTACGTAAATGTCTCGATCTGCCCTGGCGCGTTGATCAGAACAGCGTCTCCTTCTCCTTCCACTGTCTCAATGTAGCGAGCGATACTGCGGTAATCGTCGCGGGCATAGCGCGGATCGAAATAATAAGCCTTAAGGGAAGCCACTGAAGAGATCGTTACAAAAGCGACAAAGAGTGATAAGGCTATGTAGCGTGGCCCAGGTTCGCTCTGGCT
>JBMFPM010000382.1:0-2385 GCA_049969135.1 Anaerolineae bacterium | reverse complement strand
CCTTCAAATGGGATGTCCGAGATCGTCAATGCTGCCGAGGCGCCAATAATGGCCAGGATGTCCAGATAGTGCTCTTGGTCCGCGGACAGAGCGGTTACAATGACTTGCACTTCGTTGCGCAAGCCTTTTGGAAAAAGCGGACGCAGAGGCCTGTCCACCAGGCGACAGAGCAGAATGGCCGCTTCTGATGGGCGGCCTTCCCGTTTGAAGAAGCCGCCCGGGATTTTGCCCGCGGCATATAGCCGCTCTTCATAATCCACAGTTAGGGGGAGAAAAGTGGCGCCTTCCAGTGGCGTTTGTGACGCAGTAGCCGTGGCTAGGATCACCGTATCGCCACAGCGTACGGTTACTGCGCCATTAGCTTGTCCGGCTAGTTTGCCCGTCTCCACAATTACCGTTGCGTCGCCTAGCTTGGCTTCAAAAGTTCTTACATTATTCATTTTTTATTCTACCTTCTCTCATTCGATATTTCGAGATCGGACGGGCAGTCAGGGACTGGGGACTACACCGCATGTCCAAGCGCGCATAAAAGCGTTTAGCCATGCGGAGCACTCCCCAATTCCTAGACTACCCGTCTTCGATCTCCATTTGGTACCGTAACCTCGCTCAATAAGGATCACAAGGAAACGAGTAGATGAAAACCACCCATCTACTCGTCCATCCAGTTATGCCCTTGCAATGTATAGTGCGCAGATTCTTATTTACGCAGGTCCAGCCGCGCTACAATTTCCTTGTAGCGTTTGGCGTCTGTGCGGCTCAGATAAGCCAAATGTCGGCGGCGCTGTCCCACCAACTTCAGCAAGCCGCGCCGGGAAGCCTCATCGTGCTTATGGATCTTGAGATGCTCAGTAAGGGCGTTGATGCGCTTGGTTAACAGCGCTATCTGCACCTCTGGCGATCCTGTATCACTTGGATGGACGTGGAATTCTTGGATGATGGCTTCCTTTTCGTCCTTACTTAAGGCCATGCCGCACCTCCTTTCTTGTTACGACTTTAATCACAAGTAATAATTGTAACACATTTTAGCAGAGAATGCAAATAAACGCATTCTTTCACGTAAAATATCACTGAAGAGGTATAGTTCTTTCAAATGATAATATCACCGAGGGGACTATGCCTAACGAAGAGAAAATGACCATTGATGAACGCTACAAGTATCTACGCATCAAGCAAAAGCAATATGTGCGGGCCACACGCAAGGAACGCAGCCAGATGCTTGACGAGATGGAACAGGTGACCAGACTGGAGCGCAAGACCCTCATTCGCCATATGAAGGGGGCCATCGTGCGCAAGCCTCGCCGCAAACAGCGCGGCAAGGCCTATGGCGCTGCCGTAGACGATGCCTTGCGTGTGATTGCTGAGAGCTATGACTACATCTGTGCCGAGCGTCTAACGCCCAATCTGGTGGCGATGGCGCAGCACTTGGCTGCTCACGGGGAGTTGCAACTCACACCTGGGTTGCTGGAGCAACTGGGAGAGATCAGCATCTCCACGGTCAGGCGTCGGCTGCAGGCCTCTGCCCATCTGGAGCTGTGGCGCTTGCCACGTCGCAAAGGGCCCAGACGGCCTAACCCTGTGATCCGGGACATCCCTATGACGCGTATCCCTTGGGACGAACAGGAAGCAGGGCATTTTGAGGTGGATTTAGTGCACCACTCTGGCCCCAGCGCCTCAGGAGACTATGTGCACACAATACAGATGACGGATGTTGCCACCGGCTGGTGTGAGCAGGTTGCCGTTCTGGGGCGCAGCCAACGCGCTATGGAGGATGGTTTCCGCCGCATCCTAGCACGTTTGCCCTTCCCTGTGCGCGAAATCCATCCCGACAATGGCAGCGAGTTCTTCAACCACCACCTGGTGCGCTTCTGGAAAGAGGCGATTCAAGGGGTACGGCTCTCACGCAGCCGCCCTTTCCACAAGAACGACAACCGCTTTGTAGAACAAAAGAACTTTACTCAAGTACGCGCCTACTTGGGTCAGGAACGGCTGGACACGGTGGCGCAGACCTCGCTGCTCAATCAACTCTACGACAAACTGTGGCTCTATTACCACTTCTTCCAACCTGTGATGCGCATGAGCGAGAAGGAGACAAGCACCAAGGCAGATGGCAGTATGCACATCCAACGCCGCTTTGACCAGCCACGCACTCCCTTCGAGCGCCTTTGCGCGGCCAATACCCTTACGCCTGAGAAACGTGCGGAATTAGAGCAACTGCGGCAACAAACCAATCCTCGTCGCCTGAGAGAAGAGATCTACAAACTCCTGGATGAGTTGTTCGCCTTACCTAACGCTACCCCGGGGGTGACGGAGAATGTGTTAGATACCTTGATGGCATCTACATCCACATAGAAAGGAGGAGGCAACCTAGTAATATTATCATTTGAT
>JBMFPM010000381.1:0-2386 GCA_049969135.1 Anaerolineae bacterium | reverse complement strand
ATCAAGGATTCACCGTGCTACGCGCTTATGAAGCGGTGGACAATCCCCAGGATGTGTGGCGTGATGAGAATGGGGTCTGGCATGTACGTGCCGGAGCGCGGGTGCGTGTGCGCCTGACTATGGTAGCGCCAGCGCGCCGCTACCACGTGGCGCTGACAGACCCGCTGCCGGTCGGGTTCGAAGCCCTCAACCCAGCCTTGGCCGTCACCGGCAGCATCCCGCAGGATCCCGCCGACCAGCAACGCGAGCGCTACTGGTGGTGGCATTGGACCTGGTACGAGCACCAGAACTTGCGTGACCAGCGCGCGGAAGCTTTTGCTTCTCTGCTCTGGGAGGGCGTTCATACCTATACCTACGTTGCCCGTGCCACCACGCCTGGCAAGTTCGTCGTCCCTCCGCCCAAGGCAGAAGAGATGTATTCGCCCGAAGTCTTTGGCCGCGGAGCGACCGATTGGGTAATCGTGGAATAAGCGCAGGGCATCGCTGCCTGTTTGAAGTACGATACATTTAGGAGGCTCCTGTGCCGCCGAGCAGCGATACGGCAGCATGGGAGCTTCTCCATTTATGTCGGGTACACCCGTGATTAGAAAGGCGTCAACTTGCCAAAATTTGACGCCTAGAGTATATAATTGAATAAATCCAAAAATATAGCTTTACAGGAGGTTGAACGTCAGAGATGGCTGGGAAGAAAGTCCTTTTGGTGATGCCTCCTCGGGACTTTGACGATGACTGTTATGAGGCGATCCGAAGGGCTCTCGAACAGCAAGCTCTCACGGTTAAGATCGCCTCTTTGGGAACAGGTGTCATACGTGGGTCCCAAGGCAGTGCAGCACTCGCAGAAGTGAAACTCGATGATGTAAAGTCATATGACTACGATGGCATTATTTTTATCGGAGGTGAGGGAGCTACCCTTCTCTTCGATTATGAAAAGGCACGCCAGTTGGCAAAGGATGCCAAATACAAAGTCCTGGGCGCCATTGGCAACGCTGTTGCGATATTGGCTATGTCTGGAGCGGCGGAGAAGAAACGCGCCACAGGCCCCACTGAATGGGCGGGCTGGCTGGTAGAGGGTGGCGCAACTTACACAGGACGCCCCCTGGAGGTGGATGACAAGTTCATCACCGCCCAGGATGCGGGGGAAGTCGAACGCTTTGCCAATGCCGTAATCAAAGCTTTGCAGTAATGCGCAAGAGGCGCAAGCTCCCACGCCTCTTACTGATTGGAGTATATGCAAGGTGTAGGAGTTATGGATAACAGGAGTCCAGGTTATCCTCGGCGGGACATCCTGTACCTTGTAGAGACTCTTCTCCCCCAGCGCAGCGACAAGGAACACCTCGTCGAAGTCATCAAGGATGACCATGATTTCATCGAAGCCATGCTGGGAGATGAGAGGCTCTTCGACAGGATGATGAGAGATGAAACAATCCTGCTGCAGGTCACTCCAAAGTTGTTCTTCAGTGTGCTGCTTAGGCAGGCACGCAAGGACCTGCAGCAGGCAAGCTATACTATAGAAGTCCGATCTCGGCAGAAAATTCCGGTCTTTGACACGGAACAGGTCGTGGCCCTGCTCGAAGACCGGGACATCTGCGAGTATCTGGCTGAGATGCTAGCGTCTTTCACGCGTATCGAGAGCTACACCTGGCCAGTGCGTGTGCGCCGAGGGGTCTGGTTCAAGTACCGCTTCAACGAACTCGATGTGGACAGCCTGATCCGGCTCTCCCAATCCGTGGAAGAGGACTATCGGTTTCCTCTGTACAAACGTATTGCCGACGTCTGCCTCTTCCTCACGGGCATGTTTTCGGAGTACATCCAAGCCGGTTCACCCACGCCGGAGAGTTTGCGGCGCAAGGGGAAAAAAGAACTGGAAGAATACGAGGAGGAAGGCAGACAATTCTACAAACTGGCAGCACAGCACGAAGGTGCGGTCATTATGGACTTGAGACAGGTCCTTGATAAACTGGCTGAAAGCTTTACCCTTGCTGAGAAGCCGCTCAAATTCCTCTCCGAGCAATACCTACACGCCCGAAAGCACCAGTTGTTCGGAATCTAAGCTCGTTCCAGCAAGCCGCGCAGAAAAGCAATCGACCGCTGTGCACAGGTGTCGGCATCAGGCTTGGGCATAGCCTCGACGGAAAGGTAGCCTTCATAGCCTATCTCCCGCAACGTGGCAATCACCTTTGGGAAATCGAGGTGGCCTGCACCAGGGTACCAGCGGTTGGAATCCGCCACATGCACATGGTAGAGACGACTGCCCGCCAGGCGTATGGCTCCTTCGATGGAGACTTCTTCGATATTCGCATGGAAAGTGTCAAAGAGCAAGCCTATGTTATCGAGAGTGTTGAAAAAGTTCGCTGGTTTTGTATGTAGAGCAAAAAGGGAGTAGATT
>JBMFPM010000380.1:0-2392 GCA_049969135.1 Anaerolineae bacterium | reverse complement strand
ACTGAGCGGGAAACCATGTATGCAGATTGGTCCGATCGCGAGGGCGAAGACGTCCTGGGCACTGTGCGCAACATTGACTCCGCCGGCAATGTCATCCTTTCCTTGGGCAGGGTGGAAGCAATCATGCCCAAGACCGAGCAGATTCCGACGGAGCACTATACGCCCAATCAGAGGATACGCGCCTATATCTATGAAGTAGAAAAGACCAATCGCGGCCCGCGCATCAAGGTCTCACGCACCCATCAAAAGCTGCTGCGTCGCTTGCTCGAAAACGAGGTGCCGGAGATTTATCAGGGCACTGTGGAGATAAAGGGCATCGCTCGGGAGCCTGGTTCGCGCTCCAAGGTAGCGGTAGCAGCCACGCAGCCAGGCGTTGACCCGGTGGGCTCCTGCGTGGGTATGCGGGGCGTGCGCATTCAAAACATCGTGAACGAATTGAATGGCGAGAAAATTGACGTTGTGGCTTGGTCTGCCGATGAAAAGGAATTCATTGCCAACGCACTCAGCCCAGCCAAAGTAGAACATGTCTGGCTAGACCGTGAGACCAAGACCGCCACGGTTGTGGTGCCAGATAACCAACTCTCGCTTGCCATCGGCAAGGAAGGGCAAAATGCTCGCCTAGCCGCCAAGTTGACCAATTGGCGCATTGATATCAAGAGCGCGTCTGAAGCCGCTGAAGAGATCGAACGACGCGCTAAGGAAGCCGCCGAAGCGGCAGCCAGAGAGCGAGAACTGGCAGCAAAACGCGAAGCTGCTTTGGCTCTCCTGGCTGAGGCAGAGCGGAGCCTGGCTCAAGAAGCAGCGGCTGAGACGGTCAGCACCGCAGAAGAAGTACTACCTTCTGCCGAACCGGCCCCAGTGCAGGAAGCTGCAGTCCCTGAGCCGCTCCCTGCCGTAGAAATGGCAGTGGCTTCTCAGGAAGCTGGCTCAGAGCAAGAGGCTCAGTCGGAGGTAGTAGCTATTGTTGAAGAAGCTGCCGTTGAAGCGCCAGAAGCAGTAGCTACAACACTAGGCGCTGAGCCTGAGGTAGAAGAACCGAGCGAAATCAGATGGGAATTCGAAAAAGAGTACGACGAGGAAGAGGAATACGAGGCGAAGGAAGGAAAACGCCATAAGGGCAAGGCTAAGAAAAAGGGTCGCCCCCAACAACGTAGAGCTAGCCGCCATCTCGATTGGCAAGATGAGATTGAGGAATGGTAAAAGGTTGCTCTTGCAGAGAGCGCCAGTATATCGCCCTTGAGAAATAAAAGTATGACGCCGAAACATATCCCTTTACGTACCTGCGTACATTGTCAACAGGTACGCCCAAAACGAGAACTAGTTCGGATTGTCCGTACCCCGGAAGGGGCTATTGAGATAGATGAGCGAGGAAAAGCTGCTGGCCGTGGGGCATATCTATGCCGCAATAGGGCGTGCTGGGAAGGCGCCATAGCTCATCAGCGCCTGGATTATGCCCTAAAGACAACGCTTAGCCCCGCGGATAAGGAGCGGCTCTTGGCTTATAGTCAGCAGTTACCTGATGATGACAAAGCATAGTTCTAAAGTTCCAGGAAGGGAGAACGGGACAGCCGGTACGGTTGAATGGTAGGAACGTACAGATGCATACGCTAAACACTGCGTTTGGCAAGAAACCCGTGCAGGGGCGAAATGGTACCCTGGGCAAGAAGAAGGACGAGGGAGTAGTTATGGCCGACTAAGTCTTACGTGCCATCTCCACTGGTTTCCCCTCGCTATCATCCTCACTTGCCCCTCAGCAGGGATTACCTCTTTTTACCCTGCAGGTCAGATTCTTGCATCATTTAGAGCAACCGAGGCTGAACTCCTATTTCCCGCAGGTCAAAAGGGCCTGTGCATTGCTGCTGCATGCCAAAAATGGCAACAGTTCAAAAAGAAAGGGGGTAGGTTATGCACGATAAGAAAACCACCCGCGCGAACTTGATAGACAAAGAGAATAAGGCGTCGGCATCTGCTGCTCCACCTGCGGATCGGAGTGCACAGACAAAGGCTAAAGTTTCACAGCCGAAGGGTACAGCGAAAGCAGATACCAGCCAGAAAACCGGCAAGCCCGATCGGCAGCCAGTTCAGAAGGGAGCGAAACCCGCTCCAGAACGTAACGCTAAGGTTGCCAAAGCTGGAGCTGAGAAGCCTCACAAGCGCGTGCAGGCGCCACGTGGCGCAGCAAAAGGCAAAGCGCCTCAAAGGGTTCAGCCTGCCACGAAAAAGGCTCCCGCCAAAGAGAAAAGGGCTATTGCACAGCAGCCAGCCGCAGAAGCTGAAACAGCAGCAGAGGACGCGGTAACAGAACGAGTTCGTGTTCTCGAAACAGCCGTGGTAGCCGAGGCTGAGGCTCCGGCTGCACCAAGTGTGATTACGCTTCCGTCATCCATTACCG
>JBMFPM010000379.1:0-2406 GCA_049969135.1 Anaerolineae bacterium | reverse complement strand
AGAACGGATTACAGAGCCAGCACAGATAGGGCCTGCCCTGCAGAGAGCTGTGGATTCTGGCCTCCCTGCTGTATTGGATGTGATCGTGGATACCGAAGTGCATTTGGTGCCGCCAGACTTGGAAGTGCTGGATGGCTTGTGGATGGAGGGTTGTGAGCCACCGCGTCCGGAGGAGTAGAGTGATGAAAGCAGCGATTTTCCGAGGGACTGGCCACATCGAAGTGGCAGAAGTGCCCACGCCAGAACCGGGACCTGGTGAAGTCCTGGTACATGTGCATTACTGTGGTATCTGTGGTACCGATTTGGAAGCGTATCAGACAGGGATGTACGAGCCGGGCTTGGTCATCGGCCACGAATTTGCCGGGGAAATCGTGGCTTTGGGTGAAGGAGTGCAAGGATGGCGGATCGGGGAGCGCGTAACGGCAGACAATGCGTTACCTTGTGGAAAGTGCTGGTTTTGCCGTCAAGGCCGGGCATCGCTCTGCCAAGAACTCCTCTCTCCGGGCATTACTTTGGATGGAGGGATGGCGGAGTACGTGCGCTTGCCTGTCTCACTGCTGCATCGCCTGCCAGAGGGAGTGAGCACGCGCCAAGGCGCGCTGGTAGAACCGCTGACTATCGCGCTGCATGGGGTGCGTTCCTCTGCCCTCAAGCCTGGAGATTGGGCGTTGGTGCTGGGAGCAGGCCCCATTGGCCTTTTGACCTTGCAATGCGCATTGCTGGCTGGGGCACGACAAGTTCTGGTCATTGAGGTCAACGCAAGGCGCGCGGCGATAGCACAGCAATTGGGCGCCTCAGCCGTCCTCCATCCGCAACGGGACAACTTGGCCGTGGAAGTGACGGCACGCACCGACGGGCTGGGGCCGGACGTGGTGTATGTCTGTACGGGGGCAGCGCCTGCATTCGAGACGGCGCTGGGTTTGGTGCGCCGAGGTGGCCAGGTTTTTGTCCTGGGCTTGTGCCCAGAACCCGTGCCGACAGATTTCATGAGCCTGGTGTTGAATGAACTGGACATTCGTGGCGGATATCTGGGGCATGGTGCTTTCCCAACTGCACTGGATTATCTGGCACAGGGTAGAGTAAAAGTAGAACCGCTCATCAGTCACGAGATTGCGCTGGAGGATGTAGAGCAAGGATTTGAGCAGATGCTGAGGCCAGATACGGAGGCGATCAAGATTTTAGTGAGGATAGGGTGAGAAAGTAGAACGTAAAGAGTGAACGCAGAGAACCAAAAACGGAAAACGCCACACGCAATACGCAACACGCAACACGCAACACGTAGAGGAGGAGGGGCGATGAAACTGGGCAGTATGGAATACTTGCAGGAAGTGATGAAGCGCAGCAATGCGGATGAGAAATACCGCGCTCTGGCAAAGGGGCAGTTTGAAACGTACACGCTAGTGCTGGAAGCGGAACCCGATAAGGGCGTCAACGAGACCATTACGGTGGGCTTTGACTGCCAGGATGGGGAGTTTGTATCCATCTGGCAAGGCGCAAAGCCCACGCTGTTTACCCTTTCAGCACCCTATGGGACGTGGGTGGACGTCTTGCGCGGCAAGTTGGGAGCAACCAAAGCCATCACGATGCGCAAGCTCAAGGTACAGGGGCCTTTCCTGCAATTGCTCAAGGGTGGAGAACGCGTGCTGCATTGGGTGGAAATACTGCGCACCATCCCCACCGAGTTTGAAGGGGAGTATGCTCAGTACAATATCCCGGGAAAGACAGCGCCTTGATTTCTTTCCCCGTGCTTTCTAGATGGTAAAGCATTGAAGCAGCAGGAACCCGCTTTGTATCGAGGCGGGTTCCTGCCTTGAACTCATCCTTTTGGCGCTTTTAAGCTTCCAAGACGCAGATGGACTTGGGTTGCCTGACGCGTAGGACTAGGCTTTCCGAGATAGAGAATTCCAGGTCTCCGTTGCTGGGACCGATGAAGCCAATGCTCATGTCCTGCCCAATGACGATGGAGGCATATTGCACTCCTGAAGCTAGCAACACGCCGCCATCTTTGAGGATGGGGGCTTTGAAAATGCCCGCAGTGACCATGCTTTGCAAATGTTCCATCTCAGTCTGGTTACCCTGAGGGTAGCGGCGGAACAGTAGGTTGTAGCGGCTTGGCGCCAAGGCAAGGCTGTAAGGACCGTGGAAGCCACTGCTGTCCAATGCCGTCAGGGATTTGATCACATCCTCGGCTGCATCCCCGGGTTTTTCCCACGGGGATAGCTTGACCTTGTTGTGGCCAGGCACGTTGAGCAAGCCGGGTAGGCGTAGCTTGGCCAAGCCGTTGAAGATGAGATCATCTTCCAGCCGGGCACAGGCAATGGCAGCCTCGGTGACCGCACTCAAATCCAGAGGGACACCCTCCCGTTCGTAGCTGGCTAGATCGCGAGTTCCGAGCACAAAGGTAGT
>JBMFPM010000378.1:0-2430 GCA_049969135.1 Anaerolineae bacterium | reverse complement strand
CTGTGGTCCACGCCAAGCGCGAGTGGGCTCCATCCATGCCAAGCGTGAGTGGGCTTCATCCCGCTCCAGGCGGACCACAGTCCGCCGTCATCTGTGAAGTCCATCCACGCCAGGCGCGAGTGGGCTCCATCCCGCTTCAGGCGTGAGTGGGCTTCATCTCGCTCCAGGCGGACTACAGTCCGCCGTCATCCTTGAAGTCCATCCATCTCGCGTTCCGCTGCCGCCATCAGCGCCGTTTTGATTTCCTCATGGGTGCGTTTCATGATCGTCTCTTCTCTTCCCTTAGGTTGAACAGGCACCTACTGTTATCCTTATTTTGCCTCCAAACTGAACTACACCCCTGTTTCTGCATGCGAGGCTTTGACTCAGCTAGGATGGATGTGGTAAACTGCGTGTACAGGTTGTAGGCAGCAATGTAATGCTGCATTGAAGGACAGCGCTTTACCAGGCCAGGGGAGGTGTCTCATGAAACTGATTGTCGCTATTGTGCAGGATGTTGATTCCAAAGGGCTGCTAGATGCTCTGATGGCTGAGGGGTACCGGGCGACGAAGATCAGCACCACGGGTGGCTTTCTGGTACGTGGTAACGCAACGATCCTTATCGGCATTCAAGATGATCGGGTGGAAGACGTGTTAGCCATCCTACGCAAACACTGTCACGCGCGGCGCGAATTCGTGTCCCCGATTATGCCCCTCAGCGAGGCTGCTGCAGCGCGGCAATGGGTGCAGCCACTGGAGGTAGAAGTAGGGGGTGCTACTGTATTTGTGCTCAATGTGGAGCGTTTCGAGCAGTTGTGATTACTCCGTGTGCAGTAAAGGATGTGTCTGTGTTGCCCAAATGCCTCAGCTATTGGCTAAGGCGACACTGGACTGCTCTAGCATTGCTTTGCCTCCTGCCTGGCGCGTTTTTCCTGCGGGTGTATG
The DNA here is from genome assembly GCA_049969135.1 of Anaerolineae bacterium. Lineage (GTDB taxonomy): Bacteria > Chloroflexota > Anaerolineae > UBA2200 > UBA2200 > JACIWX01. The sequence continues at coordinate 1,506 of JBMFPM010000378.1, read as the reverse complement.
GCCTTGACTGGGATCGCGGGTTTTTCTTTCACCCAGATGAGCGCCAGATCCTGATGGTTGTCGCGGGCTTGTCATGGCCTCAAGATCCTCTCACCTTGTTGACCCCTGACAGCCCTTTGAATCCCCGTTTCTTTGCCTATGGCTCTTTTCCGATCTACTTGCTGCGTTTGCTCTCTTCGCTACTGGGGGTTTGGCGTACAGAGTGGGCATCTATGGCCCGCTTCTACCTCTTGGGTCGCCTTCTTTCTGCCTTCTTTGACACGCTTACTGTATTTTTCATATACCTGCTGGCATGCAAGGTATATGATCGGCGGGTGGCCATTCTGGCAGCCACTTTTGTCGCCTTCACTGTCCTGCATATCCAACAAGCCCATTTCTATACTGTGGACATCTTGCTTACCCTGCTGATCCTTATCACTGTTCACAAGGCCGTAGATGTTACAAGACAGGGAAAGCTCCGTGATGGGCTGGTACTTGGCGCAATTCTTGGTGCATCGCTAGCGACAAAGGTCAGTGCGTTGCCGCTGATGGCAGTGATTGTAACTGCTTGGTTTGCTTTTGGCTGGCCCCAACAGGGGAACTCGGGCCGAGTGTGGCTCCAATTGCGATCCGCATGGCGTCGAGTGCGGAGTAGGGTGTTGCGGACGTTTGGCATGGCTGTGGGGTGCTTTATTCTCTTGCAGCCTTATGCGGTGATTGATGCGTATCATTTTGTGCTTGGGGTTGGGCAAGAACTTGCTATGGCGCGCGGGTGGTTCGATTTTCTGTACACGCGTCAGTACATTGGCACTGCACCCTATCTTTATCATGTAAAGCAAATACTTCTGTTTGGTATGGGCTTGCCTCTAGGGTGCCTGGGCTTCAGCGGATTGCTGTGGCTTCTCCTTCGCCAGTGGCGGCATTTCTCTCGCGATGAAGTGATTATCCTTGCCTGGCCTCTGATCTATGGAGTGGTGAACGGAGGTGCCCATGCCAAGTTCATGCGCTATACATTGCCTGTGCTGCCGTTTCTCTCCCTAGCTGCTGCAGTGATGTGGGTGAAAACCTGGGATGCTCTTGGCAGGGTTTGCAGTAGCCAAGGATCGCGCTCTCAATCGTTGTCCAGAGGCATGTGGGCGATGTTGCTAGGTCTGGTTTTGCTCACTACTATGTTCTACGCCATTGCCTTCCTGAATGTGTACCGGCAGGAACATCCTTGGATACAGGCAACGGCATGGCTTTGCCAGCACGTGCCGGCAGGGAGCACCATACTGACAGAGTACTGGGATGATCCCTTGCCTGTTCAAGGGGCAGCCCGGCGCGGGGGATGTCCGAAGGAATATGTTTTCATCACCTTAGACATGTATGCTGTGGATACGGAAGCGGGGTTGGAAAACTTGCTCGATAGCCTTGAGGCCAGTGATTACATCGTGCTCTCTAGCCAGAGGCTTTACGTGCCTGTTGTGCGCCTGTCTGAACGCTATCCGGTAGCCAGCCGCTATTACCAACGCTTGTTTGCGGGACAGC
>JBMFPM010000377.1:1381-2434 GCA_049969135.1 Anaerolineae bacterium | reverse complement strand
GCCCGGGGTTAACACTTCGTTCATGGGCACCATCAGCGAACTGGGAGTATGGGACGAACGTTGTGCCGCTTGCGGTGATTGCAGATTAGCTGAGACAGCAGGTATTTGCCCCATCACGCGCTGTACAAAAGGAATTCTCAATGGTCCTTGCGCGGGCACCAAGAACGGCAAATGCGAGGCCAACAAGGACGTGGATTGTGCCTGGATTCTCATTTACGAGCGCCTGGAAAGGCTGGGACAACTGGAAAAGATGCGTCGCTATTATCCACCACGCAATTTTCGCACTATCCCCAGGCCCAGGCGACTTGTAAACCTCATCAAAGCAGATGTGAGGGAGAGCAATGGCTAAATCGTTGTTCGAGGAAAAACTGAACTCAGACAAGTTCATCGTAACTGCAGAAGTTGGCCCCCAGAAGGGAACGGATTGTTCTGAGATGATCCACCATATCAAAATGCTCAAGGACAAGGTGGATGCACTGAATGTAACCGACCATCAGAGCTCGGTCATGCGCTTTCCATCATTGGGGGGCTGCCTTCTGGTGAAAGAACTCGGTGGTGAGCCGATCCTCCAAGTAACCTGTCGCGACCGCAACCGCCTGGCACTCGAAGCAGATTTGCTCTTTGCCTATTCCCGAGGCATCTACAACGTGCTCTGCCTCACTGGCGATTCGGTTGACGTAGGAGATCATAAGGAAGCAAAACCAGTCTTTGATCTGGATTCCGTGCAGTTGCTACGCATGATCCGGACACTGGAATCAGGCAAGGACATGGGTGGAAACGACCTCAAGGGCGCGCCACAATTCTGCATCGGAGCATCGGTCCACCCTGCGGCAGATCGGATTGAGCCACAACTGATCAAGTTCGAAAAGAAAGTCGCGGCTGGGGCACAGTTTTTCCAGACACAAGGGATCTATGAATTGGACTGCCTGCGCAGGTTCATGCAGTATGCTTCTCAATTCGATGTGAAAATCCTGGCAGGCATCATCCTGTTGGCATCCGCGCGAATGGCGCAATACATGAACGAAAACGTCCCTGGTGTAATCGTGCCTCAGC
>JBMFPM010000377.1:0-1371 GCA_049969135.1 Anaerolineae bacterium | reverse complement strand
CCTCAGCCGATTATTGATGAACTTGCCAGCGCCGAAAAAGGCAAGGGGTTGCAAAAGGGCATTGAGATCGCCGTAAGGACAATCAAGGCGATCAAAGAGCAGCGTTTGTGTCATGGCGTACATATCATGGCTGTTGGTAGAGAAAGTGTTGTGCCGGAAATCATCGAGGCAGCCGGATTGTGAACCCGGTGGCCCTCGGCTTACGTTCGCAAGAAGGAGGGAGTGGAATGGAAACGCAAAAAACAATTCTCATTGTAGACAACGAGCCAGAATTTCTGGAATCCTTGCACAGGGTTTTGGAAGCCAAGGGGTATCGCGTAGTTACCGCTAGCAGCAAAGCACAAGCCAAGGAAATTGCCAACCAAGGACGGTTTGATGCCCTAGTCCTCGGTACACTCACACCACGCGGGGAGGCATTCGCCTTGCATCAGTGGATCAAACAGAACCCCACTACAAGGGACTTGCCTTTCTTGGTCATTGACGCGCGGCCAGAGAGGAGACTCCTTGAAGGATGGCGAAGGGACGAAGGGATGCAATTGGAGGCGGATGATTATGTAACCAAACCAATCGAACCCGCCATGCTCGTGCCGCGCATCCAACGTCTCCTCGAACGGGCGCCGGAGAGGATCAAAGTCTTGGTGGTGGATGATCACACCGTGGTGAGGGAAGGCATTCGTGCCGTGCTGATGCTGCAACGGGATATGGAAGTGATCGGCGAAGCGGTAGACGGACGCGATGCTGTCCAGAAAGCCTTAGAACTCTTCCCAGATGTGGTAGTGATGGACATTGTCATGCCAACCATGGGCGGGCTGGAAGCCACTAAGGAAATCTGCCGCGCATGCCCCAAAGCCAAGGTCTTGATCCTGACTCAGTATGACGATAAGGAGAACCTGCTCGCTGCTGGCCAAGCCGGAGCCCATGGCTTCATTCCCAAGAGGGCAGCCAGTTCCAAACTGGTAGCAGGCATCAGGACAGTATACCAAGGCCAGTACTTTGAACCGATTATAGCCGCATAATCATACCTACATCCATTGTGCTTCTAGTGAGCGCTTTAGTGCGTATATACTTGGTAGTAAGCACTTTAGCGCCTGCAGCAACATTGCACGCGCACACTATCAGCCACTGCCCTCTGATGCACACGCACAGTGCTTTTTGTTTGTAGTGAGCGCTTCAGCGCTTCATACTGCCCGTGCGTACTGCCAACCTTTGCCCCCTAGTGCGCACAGTGCTTTTTGTTTGTAGTGAGCGCTTCAGCGCCTGAACACCCTGCATGCTCAACAACCACTTCCTATCATCTAATGCTTGCTCACGGGTGCAGTTCAGTTTGGGGGCAAAATAAGGATAATAGTGGGTGGCTGTTCAACCTAAGGG
>JBMFPM010000376.1:0-2440 GCA_049969135.1 Anaerolineae bacterium | reverse complement strand
GTTCCATACGTCCAGTTACTCCGCTTACCGCTAGAACCCCGCGTTGCACCGCCTTATAAGGAACGCCTTGTGAGATGCCGACAGCAATAGCAGCCAGGATATTGTACACATTGAACAGCCCGATCAGGGGTGACTCAACAGGGAACTCCCCCTCCGGCGTAACGACCAGGAACGCCAGTCCGGAGGGCAAAGAACGGATCTGCTCAGCCCGTATGTCGCTGGGCTTTTCTATCCCATACGAATAGCATTGCACGGCACACAGGGCTTGGAGAAAATCGTAAGAGGGGTCATCGGCATTGAGGATCGCGGCTTTGGGCACACCCGGTTTGCGGTAAGAGGTAGCCAAGTGCTCGAACAAGCGGGCTTTAGCAGCCCGATACTCTTCGAATGTGCCGTGGTAGTCCAGGTGCTCATGGGTGATGTTGGTTACCACAGCGACATCGAATTCGCAAGCAGTAACGCGATGTTGCGCCAGCCCGTGTGAAGTTGCCTCAATCACCGCATACTGCGCTCCTTGGGCAACCATTTGCGCCAGATAGCTCTGGATCTCCGGAGCGTCAGGTGTAGTGGTATGCAATCCTGTGTCCACTTCCACACCGCCAATGAAGGCATTCACCGTGCTGATCCATCCCACACGATAGCCGGCTGCTTGTAGGATAGCGCTAATCAGGCGCACAGTAGTGGTCTTGCCATCCGTGCCGGTAACGCCGATGACGCCCAGTTTGCGTGCCGGGTGTCCATACCATGCCGCCGCGAGCCATGCCAGCGCCTCTCTGGAGTCTGTTACCGCGATGTACGGGATGGAGGCACCCTGGAGAAAGATGCTGGATGCGGGCCTCTGCCCTATAATCGCTGCTGCTCCTTTGCGCAGAGCATCTGGGATGAACGAATGGCCATCAACTTCTACGCCGGGAACGGCAACAAACAGGTTGCCTGGCTGCACCTTCCGGGAATCGCAAGTGATGCCGGTGATTTCCACCTGGGGCTCACCCATTGGGGAGAGCACAAGCCTTTGGGGCAAAGCAAGCAGTAACTCTGCTAACTTCATGGTCGCTCCACTCCACCTGCACGCAAGGATAAGAAACATTCCTTCTGCTTAGGGATGCCGCCAGACCTAGCCAAAACTCCGCACAACAGTCCAGGTTGCCCGAAACCAATCCGTCGAAAAGATGATATTGCATGCCAGTAGGATAAAGAGGATCAGCAAGAGGAAGCCGCAGCCACAGCCAGTGCAGGAAACGCCGCGCCCAAAGCCAAAATGATCCTGTAACCAATCGAAAATCACGTTGAGCATGAACAGTTCGAATAGCCCCTCTAGGCACCCTTGGCGTTGTCTCATTGTTCGTCTTTCCTTTCCTTCACGTTATGTATAGGCACTGTTCGGTTACTTGCGGTACGCACAGCATCCAACACGAACCGTTGTAGTGCAACTGCTACACCATCCTCCTCCACCGATGGGGCGATCCAATCCGCTGCAGCTTTTGCAGCGGGTGTGGCATTGCCCATAGCAATGCCCAATCCAGCCCATTCCAGCATCTCGACATCGTTATCGCCATCGCCCATAGCCATAGTCTCCTCGCGCAGCACACCCAGATAGGCAGCAAGCCACGCCATCCCCGTAGCCTTGGAGATGCCCGGCATGATAATCTCCACGATCTGCGTGTTTGAAGCCACGACGTGTGCCCGGTCCCCTACATAGTCCTGTAGGCGCTTCACCACGGTAGGGGTCAAGTCGGGAGATTGGGAATAGACAACCAATTTGTGCGGAGGCCGTTGGAGTTCTGCCACAGGGTCATTGATTTGGCCCACTATTACCCCATCGCGTACAAGAACCAAACTCGGTTGCTCCGTGGGATGAAATTCGAGCATGGTCTCCATATCATCCAGGTAGACTCGCAGGCCCCATTGCTCTTGTAAAGCCAAGCGCATGACATCGTGTGCCAATGGAAGCACCATGGGCTGTAGGTAGAGGACTTGCCGCGTGGCTGGATCAAAAATCAAGCCTCCGTTGCAACCAATCACAGGAGCATTCAGTGGCAGAGAACCGAGGATCGGCTTGAGCATCTGATATCCCCTGCCGCTGCAGATGGTGATCCAAATGCCCGCATCCACCACCGCTTGCATTGCCTCGCGTACGGCTGTGCTCAACTTATAGTCGTGTGTGAGCACGGTGCCATCCAGATCACACACGATAAGACGATACATTCTTTGGGGTTTTGGATAGGATTTTGACATAGCAGGCGCTATTGTACTACATCAAGCGGTATATGCCAAAGCCCGCTAGCCCGTCAGGCGCAGCCAGCCTTTATGCCCTTTTATGACGCTGTGCTATAATCAATAACAAGGTTTTTCAATACACGCCTATATTGGGGGTTGCTATGACAGCCTATCGTTTTCGCGGTGAGACCAAAGTACTGGATGACGAGGCGCGCAAAGGTGT
>JBMFPM010000375.1:0-2443 GCA_049969135.1 Anaerolineae bacterium | reverse complement strand
AGGAGGAAAAGAATACATGGGTAAATGGCAAATTCCACCAGAAGGTGGGCATATGGAAAAGGCCAGTGGCCTCTATTTCCAGAATATGACGGGCAAGGAGATTGAGCAGAGGCTCAAGGAGTGCGATCTCATCATCATCCCCATTGGGTCTACGGAGGCCCATGGGCCACACGCACCTTATGGCGAGGATACATTCCTGGTAACCCGCATGGCAGAGCAGGTTGCCCTTGCGACAGGGTGCACGATTTCCCAGCCATTGTGGTTTGGTTCCCACCCTTATCATCACGTGGGCATGCCCGGGACGATCGTCGTCCCTGAAGAGTATTTCATTGGCATGGTGAAAGCGATCATGGCTGGATACTGGAATGCCGGGTTCCGCAAGCAAATCCTGCTCAATGGCCATGGTCAGGAGTATGTGATCCCCACGGCTATCCACCAATTTGCCAAGACATTCCAAGTGCCAGGGATTTTCGTCAATGTCAACTGGTACCATGCCATCCCTGAATACCTCAAGACGAAGGACCAGGGCGGGCCGTACGAGACCAATTTCATCCATGCGGATGAAGTGGAGACCAGTTGGACATTGGCGCTCCTGCCGGAATACGTGAAAATGGAGGATGCAGTAGATACCAAACCGATTGGCTTCCTCCCCGAGGGCCATATTGATAAAGCCGGCAACCTTTTGCAACGCCCGATCGCCTGGTATGGCCAGGCCGGATGTGGACCTATCGAAGTAGCAGCCTATCAACCAGGGGTAGTGGGTAAGGCAACTCTGGCTGATGCTGAAAAGGCGCGTGCTGGCGTCGAGGCACTGCTGGATTACCTGGAGAAGCTGGTCAAAGATATCATGGCTGCCTTCCCGCCTGGAAAACTGCCGCCTGCAGAATTGGTCTCGATGCGTTCCAAGGAAGAGCTGGAAGCAGTAACCAAGCAGCCGTTTGAGCCAGGTTGGCGGCATATTTACACGTTAGCGTATCCCTTCTAATCCCGATGCCTTCTTTTTCCGTGGATGTGGCCGTCATTGGCCATTTCGCCAAGGACAAGCTGGTTTTTGGTGGGAATGAAGAGGTCGCCTCCGGCGGTTCGGTCTATTATGGGGCGATGGCTCTGCGTCGGTTGGGCTTGCGGGTGGCGGTCATCACGCGGCTGGCGAAGGCGGATTTCCCGCGTCTTGATGAACTGAAAGAAGCGGGGATTCTGGTCTTCGCCCAGCCCGCCGAGCAGACCTCGGGCATTCGCAACGTGTACTTCAGCGCCGACATGGACCGCCGCCTGTGCACGCCTTTGGGCTTTGCTGGGCCATTTCGGTTGGAGGATGTGCCACCCCTTGAAGCCAAAATATGGTTGATTGGACCCCTCATGGCGGGCGAGGTGGACATTCCCTTTGTGTGTGCTATTGCCGAAAGAGGGCCAGTTGCTCTGGACGTACAGGGCTTTGTCCGGGTGCGTGAGGGGAATGAGCTGGTTTTTAGAGATTGGCTTGAGAAGGAGGAGGGGCTTGCCCATGTACGCTTCCTCAAAGCGGACGACGCAGAAGCGCAGGTCCTCACCGGCAAGGCCGATCTACGAGAGGCTGCCAAGGCGTTGGCAGATTATGGGCCCCGAGAGATCGTGCTGACTCATGGCAAAGGTGTGTTGGTGTATGCGGATGATGCAGTATACGAAGCACCGTTTATGCCGAGAGAGTTGAAGGGCAGGACGGGGCGGGGTGATACTTGTTTTGCTGCCTATCTCGCGCGGAGGCTGACCTCTTCTCCTGCCGAGGCATGTCATTTTGCTGCTCGTGTTACTTCTCTGAAGATGGAAGCACCAGGTCCTTTTAGAGGGTTCCCAGATGAAATGTAGCTTTGTCCTTTCTACGCAAGCGACCGCTTTTGAAGGGGTAGCTTACAAAGGCGAGTGGGAGCACCATGCTGCGAAGATGGCACGACTGGGGTATGAGGGTGTCGAGTTGGCAGTGCGCGACCCCCATTTACTCGACACAAGTCATGTGCAGCAGGTGCTGACTTCCCTCGGCTTGGAGGTGCCGGCGGTTGGTACGGGCCAAGCCTATTTCGAGGAAGGGCTCTCCTTCACAGATACAGACGAAGCGGTGCGTCATCGAGCGATTGAACGCATCAAGGCACACATTGATTTTGCGCGATCCTTGCATGCGCAGGTCATCATTGGCCTAGTTCGTGGCAGGCTGCGGGAAGGTGCCTCGCGTGAGCAAGCCATGGAGTGGCTGGTACACGCTTTGACCGAATGTGCTGGGTATGCTGCGCCGGATGTCCAACTGGTGTTAGAGCCGATCAACCGCTATGAAACGAATGTGATCAACACCATAGCCGAGGGATTGGAATTGATCCAAAGGGTTGGTGCGGATAACATAGGCTTGCTCTTTGACACCTTCCATGCGAATATCGAAGAGGTCTCCATCGAAGGAGCCATACGCCTGGCGGGC
>JBMFPM010000374.1:769-2443 GCA_049969135.1 Anaerolineae bacterium | reverse complement strand
CACAGCCCCACCTGCGCAGGTACCCATAATAGCAGAAATTTGAGGAATCACTCCAGAAGCCAGGACATTACGCAGGAAAATCTCGGCATATCCGCCCAGAGCAGCCACACCTTCCTGAATGCGCGCACCTCCGGAATCGTTAAGGCCAATCACAGGCGCCCCGACCTTCATCGCTAAATCCATCACCTTGCAAATTTTCTCCGCATGGGCTTCGCCCAGTGAGCCGCCGAACACAGTAAAGTCCTGCGAAAAGACATATACCAAGCGCCCATCAATCGTCCCATAGCCTGTAACGACACCGTCCCCATAAGGCCTTGTTTGTTCAATGCCAAAGCCAACCGCACGATGCCTCACAAACATGTCCAGTTCACGGAAGCTGCCGGCGTCGAGGAGCAAATCCAACCGTTCCCGCGCCGTCAGCTTGCCTGCCGCATGCTGCTTGGCGATACGCTCTTCGCCACCGCCCAATTTGGCTTCTTCCTTCACCTTGCGTAACTGTGCTATTTTATGGTCCTCAGACCTCATTCGTTTCCACCTGCTGCTTTCAAGGATTTCGTTATCCAACCATCTCGCCATCATCAGCCTGTGGATGGCAGTTATTACCTCTCATTCGCCTTCCTTCTTCTTTTCCTTTTCCAAGCCCCGCTCGATGTCGCGGAATGTCAATTGTCCAGCTGTGGCACGGCGTTGCATCAGGATGCTCAACCCCATGAACGTTCGGCCAACTTGGTCAACGCCAGCCTTATCCTCTGCCTGACGGAACAGAGCCATGCTCTGTTGTAGGTACTCGGTTGCCGCTTCGAGATCTCCTTTGCTGATATGGAGGCAAGCAATGTCATAGCAAAGATGCGCCTGACCATGTTTATCCCGCTGACGTTCCGAGGCCCACAGGCAAGTCTGAAGCCACGCCAACGCCTTGTCCCAATCAGCACACGCTTGATAGAGTTGGCCTATGTCTCGTTTCACCATCAACGCCGCACTGGTGTGGCCTAGCTTGTGGTACAGATCCAGGCTCTGTTCATAGTGATATAATGCCTCTTCGGGCTGATCAAGCGCGAGATACGCATCGCCTGCCAGATCGAAGAGTAGGGCAGCCATAGCCTCGTCCATTATACGGCGCGCCACCCGCAACCCTTCCTGCGCACAAGCAAGCACCTGCTTGTAGTCGCCCATAGCTTGGTAAACACCCAGCAGAATACGCACTGCATACAGGTGTAGTTCCGGCATAGGAAAACCGCGCACTTCATCAATTACTTGCTGCAGCTTTGCCGCCGCTTCACCCCAACGCTGCAACTGGGTCAAGAGATACCCCTGTCGGAGAGCGGCATGCAGGGAATGTTTCCGCACCCCATGCACTGTCTCAGACGATTGGCAATCGCTGTATGCCTGCATTGCCTGCTCAAGCTGCTTCATCTGCTCTAACACATAGCCTTTGTAGTAGTACAGCTCTGCTTGCCGCGATGGATCATAAGTGGCAGCAAGGGCCAGCGCTGCATTCACAACAGCCAAGGCATCCGCCCACTCCTGCTTTTTCAGCAAGTCCAGAACTGCCGACACGCTCTGTTCTAAGAGAGCTCGCTGGTCACACTGGAGTTCTCCTTGCTCCTTGTGCCGCGCTTTGCGGCGCAGGAGCAAGAATATAGCGCCACCACACAGCAACAGAAACCCCAACAT
>JBMFPM010000374.1:0-759 GCA_049969135.1 Anaerolineae bacterium | reverse complement strand
ATACGCTCCTCAGCCTGCATTATGTGCACTCTGTGCTTCCTGGGAGCTGCCCCTGCCACAGCACAAGCTCGATGCCCGCCTGCTCCAAGAAGGATCGAGCTAGTTCATCAGGATAGGAATCAAAAGCAACAACTCTTTTGATTCCAGCATTGATGATCATCTTAGCGCAGGTAATACATGGCTGGTGCGTGATATAGATATCTGCTCCAGCCACCGAAACGCCGTGCAATGCTGCCTGAATAATGGCGTTCTGTTCGGCATGCAAGCCACGGCAGATCTCCTGCCGCTCCCCGGAGGGGATATGCAACTGCTCGCGTAGGCAGCCAGTTTCGCTACAGTGCGCGAATCCACTGGGAGCGCCGTTGTATCCTGTGGAGAGGATGCGCTTGTCTTTCACGATGACCGCTCCTACTTGGCGCCTCAGGCAGGTGGAGCGCGAAGCTACCTGTCGGGTTATCTGCATAAAGTACTCATCCCAGGAAGGACGACCGGACATCAGACCACCTGTTTCAATATGAATTCCTTAAACGCCTGCGCCGTGATGGGCATGGCTTCTTCGTACAACTGTAAAACACCCAAGGCATATTGGCGATGCTCCCACTGAGCGGATGGATGGATGCGCTTGGTCAACCAATTCATCAGCGACCAGGCATTCACCGTCCAGATAAACTCTGTATATACCCCTAGACCTAGGACAGCGCGGGCACGCTCCTTCTTCCAACCAGCAGCGAGGAGTTTTTCGTAGAGGTCAAAACTAGC
>JBMFPM010000373.1:0-2467 GCA_049969135.1 Anaerolineae bacterium | reverse complement strand
GGTTGAACAGCCACCCGCTATTATCCTTATTTTGCCCCCAAACTGAACTACACCCTTCTGCAGATTCAGGGCTGCTGCTCGTGGGAACGCTTCCTCCTTGCTCATCCAACTACCAAACTATCCGATTAATCGGCTCGCGCTATTTTTGACAGATGTCATGAGCTCTTGTATACTGCTGACAACATTGCTGCCATCGTTCTTCCCATTATCCACATCCTAAAAGGAAAGGAGAAGAAAGATGAAATCTGTACGTCTACTTCTGAGTCTCATGATTGTCGTTGTGCTCACTCTGCACCTGGCCGCCTGTGGCCCCAAAGCCACTCCCACCCCCGTTCCACTGCCTACATTGGTCATGGTTATGAACATGGACGATGTCGTCACACTGGATCCTCACCATGCCTATGAGACAACCAACCTCATGATCCATAACTCCACGTATGACACGCTGGTCGAATTCCGCGCCGATGACCTGACCAAAGTATCTCCCCGCCTGGCAGATCGGTGGGAAGTCTCGGCAGATGGCTTGACCTACACCTTCTACCTGCATCCGGGGGTGAAATTCGTCTCAGGAAACCCAGTGACGGCTGAGGATGTGCGCTTCTCGTGGATGCGCCTGAAGAACATCAAGGACAACCCTGCTTTCTATGCGGACATCGTTGCCGATGTCCAGGTGGTGAACGACACCACGGTCAAAGTTACTCTGACCGAACCCTCGCCGGCATTCCTGGCTATTTGCGCAGCCCCTGCCATGAGCATCGTGGACAGCAAGGTAGTTAAGGAGCACGGTGGCACCGATGCACCTGACGCAGACCAGACCGACAAGGCGAAGGACTGGCTGGATCAGAATTCTGCCGGCAGCGGTCCCTTCATTCTCACCAAGTGGACGCCCAAGGCGGAGATCATCCTGGAAGCCAATCCCAACTACTGGCGGGGCAAACCGAAACTGGGTAAGGTGATCATTAAGCATGTTGCTGATCCGACCACCGCACTGCAAATGTTGCAGCGTGGCGATGCGGACCTGTTGGATAGCTTGGATGTGGACCTGGTGGAGCAAGCCAAGGCTGACCCCAATCTCCAAGTAGTCATCGGCCAGACCTTGAACCAGAACTATCTCGCCATGACATCCAATCCGGAATTGTCCAAGCCCTTGTCGGATAAGCGTGTGCGCCAAGCCATTGCCCTGAGCATAGATTACGATGGGCTGATCAAAGCCTTGCTCCGCGGCTATGGCAGCCGAGCCCCCAGCATTATCCCACTGGGTATCCTGGGTGTAGACCCCGCCATGACCCAGGGTCGCAACTTGGAAAAAGCCAAAGCACTGCTCAAGGAAGCAGGCTATGCGCAAGGATTTGAGGTGGATCTCTCCTATGGCTCGAACCCAGTGCGCGAGACTATCGCTGCCAAACTGAAGAGCGACCTGGCAGAGGTAGGCATCACGGTCAACCTGAAGCCGATGGAGCAGAGCGTCTACCTGAGCGAGATGCGCGCCCAAAAGCTTGCTTTCTGCTTCGGTGGATGGACGCCCGACTACCTTGACCCCACCATGTGGACCGATTATTTCTCCTACCACGACCGTGGCATTGCCAAGCGCATGTGGTATAACAACCCCGAAGCAGAGCGCCTCGCCAAAATTATTGGCACCGAATTTGACCTTGCCAAACGCGAGCAAGCGATCAAGGACCTGCAAAAAGTGCTCATGGATGACATGCCTTTCACCATGCTCTACCAGACGCAGCAGATTGTGGTCATGAACAAGGCGGTGAAGGGCTTTGCCTACCACCCCGTGCACTTTGTCAGCTTCTTTGACCTCAGCAAGTAACTACAGACTCTCCCGCGGGCTTCAGGCCTGCGGGAGAGTCTATGATGGAGATGGGAATGGGTCTGTCGGTACATATTATTCGTCGCTTGCTGTTGGTGATCCCTATGCTGATCGGTGTCACGCTGTTGACGTTCACGGTATCCCGCGTGGTGCCCGCTGATCCTCTGGCAGTTATTGTCAGCGAGAAGGCGATGGATCATCCAGACATTGTTGCCGCTGCAGTGCGTAAGTGGGGCTTGGACAAGCCCCTGCCCCAACAGTATCTGTATTACCTGTGGAACCTGGCGCACGGCGACCTGGGCGTTTCCTTCAAAACCAAGCGGCCGGTGGCACAGGACCTGGCGCAATACCTGCCCGCCACGGTAGAATTGGCGGTGGCTTCCTTGCTCTTTGCAATGGCGCTTGGGCTACCGCTGGGTATTCTTGCCGCCGTGCGCTCAGGAAGCTGGATAGACCACCTGGCACGTTTTATTTCCCTCTTGGGAGCGTCTATGCCCCCATTTTGGTCTGGGTTGATGGCTCTGTTCTTGTTCTACTTCAAGATGCAAATCCTGCCTGGCCCTGGGCGCATTGACTCCCGCGCTGTCGCCCCACAGACTATCACCGGCTTGTACCTGCTGGATACGTTCCTGCTTGGCGACATGCAAG
>JBMFPM010000372.1:0-2479 GCA_049969135.1 Anaerolineae bacterium | reverse complement strand
TACGGATTGCAAGAGGAAAAGCGCCAAGAGGCTCAAAATCAAACGATTGAGCTGCTCTTGCTCTCGGCTGACGAACACCGAATCCACCAAGGCACGCAGCGCCCAGGGCAAGGCCAGGCTGATGAGGCTGCCTGCCACAAGCGCCAGCCCTGCTAACGTCATTTGCTTCCAATATGGCCGCACATAGCGGAACAACGCCCGTAACTCAATCACGCCTCCGCCTTCCTCACGTCTCACCACTGAGAACACAGAGCACACAGAGAGAAATACTCTCCCTTTGGCTTCCCTCAGAGTCACCCTCCCACAGTTCTAAATCTGCGGGAAGCGCCAAAACCATCCTCTCTGTGCTCTCTGCGCACTCTGTGGTAAAAATCATGCCATAACCGTGCAACCACGGTATGCAAATGACCGCGCGTCAGAACCAATGCCTCCGGAACACTGGGTGGCGCTTCGCGGCCAGATTGATCAAGTAACTCGCCATCGCCCCATACGAATAACCAGCCTCTGTAGCCGCGTATACCGTGCTTGTCTCCGAACTAATGTCCGGGTTAGGGTTCACATCCAGCACGTAGAAAACGCCATCCCGCAGCCGGATGTCCAGCCTGCCATAGTCACGGCAATGCAACGCTTGATAGGCTGCTCGTGCCGTTTGCTCCAGCCGCCTGCGCTCATCGTCGTCTAGCGGAGCTGGCAGGCGCAACTGAATGCGTTCATAGTGCAAAGAGCCGGGACAGAACTTGGAGTCAAAGGTACACAAGCGATCATGTATGTCTCCAAAAGCAGTGAAATCCATCTCCGCCGGCGGCAGAACCTCTATCTCGCCATTGCCCCATACGGTAACGTGGAACTCACGCCCATCAATGAAATCCTCCACTAGTGCTGGCTGCTGAAACACATCGAGCACGTAGGCAATGCGCTCACATAACTCATCCGGCGTCAACACGACGGATTGGGGAGTAACGCCATAACTGCAGTGCTCATGTGCCGGCTTGACGATGGCGGGAAAGAGACTCCAATCTACAGCCCGATCTGTCTCATACACCTGCCAGCGGGGCGTAGGAATGCCGCGTTGACGGAGCAACTGTTTCACCTTGGCTTTATCCCAACTCAGAGCGAGCACGGCTGCCGTCGAGCCGGTATAGGTAAATCCCAGGGCATAGAGAATCTGGGCTACCTGCGCCTCACTGTATGGCACGCCAGGGATGCTCTCACACCAGTTAAAAACAATGTATTGTGCAGGGTCATGTTCAATGAGATAGGCACCCAGATCCGCCGTTGAGACAGGCACACGAATCACTGCATGGCCCAGGTCGTGCAGTTCTTTTTCAAGTCTGGCCACGTCGCGGAGTGCTTCATCAATCTCATTTGGCGCCCAGGTGCTGTCCAAATCATGGAGCAACAACACGGGCAAATCGGTGCGGATATGCATTGCGGTCATGTTTACACCTCCACATAGTAAGGCTGGTATTCAGTTGTTGCCCGTGCACTTCCGCGACAAAAGCCGCGTCTCATGCAGCGAGACTATCACTCACCGCCCACCGCCCAGTGCTGTAGGGGCAAGGTATAGGGACAAGGCGTAGGGGCAAGTCCTGGACTTGCCACTACTTTTCGTGTCTTCCGCGCCCTTTCGCGTCTTTCGTGATCCCCTTTCTTGTTCCTACTTCCCTTCGACCTTCTGATACTCCAGGTACGAATACACCATTGTGTACAGTGCTACCAGCAACACCGGCACCATGATGAACCAAATCCCCCACTGCGGCCACACTACTCCACCCAGTGCAAGCAATCCGGCAATTTTGAACCACTTGCCGCCAACGCGGTGCGTGCGGTTCCACACCTCCTCACTCGCCAATGTCCATGGCGTGCGGATGCCAATGAAATAATTCCGCTTGGCATGCTCCACCAGCACCCCCACGCCATAGAAGAGAATTGCCATGCCAGGAGCGAGCACGCGTACGATGTCCACTTTCCAGCCCAGGTTCGCCGCCAGGGTGAAAAGATACACGTAGAGGAAAAAAGTCAGCGCGAGCACCACAAAGCGCTCGTACTGTGCCTGGAACTGTGCAATATTCTTGTGCAACGGGTCAATCCTGGGCAACAAGAGCAACAGCACTGCCAGCCCGACCAGCGTGAAAGGCAAGAAGAACACGCCCCAGAAGCGGGGCATGTAGCCGTCCACTTCACCTTGCGCATTCCAATGCGACGCCATCCGCTCTGGCATCTTGGAGTAGACAGATATGCCTGCCGCAAACGCGAGCAAAATGATTGCCACAATAGCTATGCGCGTTGCTTTCATGATTGCCACCTCCAATGTCCCTCACGCTCATAGGAGAGGTTCATAGCAAGCGCGCAGGGTGCTTGCTCCTTCCCCTCCCTCAGTATGATAACACCTGTTACCCTTCTCGTCAACTGGCAAAGTGGACAAGGGTGTAGTTCAACTTGGGGGCAAGAAATGCCTTGCATAGCCTTAGGCGGATGA
>JBMFPM010000371.1:0-2481 GCA_049969135.1 Anaerolineae bacterium | reverse complement strand
GAAGGTGGCCAAGGTGGGCCTGGAGGCCGCCAGCCATCTGGACGAGGCGGTGGATGCGGCCCGGGTGGTCGCGGAGGTGGCCAGCCATGCGGATGAGGCCGCAGAGGCGCTCAAAGCAGTAGAGAACGTTGCAGAGATAACTAACCCACTGCCAAGAACACAACGGTTCGCGCGGGTTCTGCCAGAAAGAGTGGCACGCGATATTGAAGCTAGTTTGAAAGATGTGTATCTGGGCAAACCAGGAGATCCTGATGTTTTCGTCACAGCTGCAGAGGACCTCGCACGCTATCGGACACAAGCCAGCGTCGAACGCCGATTGGCTTTACCTCCCAGTAGTGAACGGCGAGCAGTTGTGACCTTCAAGTATGATGTGGAGGCAGGAAGTATAGCCTCTCCCGTTTTCCGAGACTATCCTGGTTTTGTGGGTAAGGGCCGAACATTAGGCGGCGCTCGCGAATGGGTTATCCCCAATCGGCCATTGAGGGAAATGCCCATATGGGACATCAAGGTTAGGTATCTGAGATAAATTGCTGATCTTAAGGGGCAGAACATGCGATGCCAATGCCAAGAGAAAGAAGTACTGACCGGACAGGAAGCCCATCTTTATTCACAACATGATTATATTAAAGAAATTGCGCGAGCTCAGGGTGGGTGGAGGTACCTGCTCCAATGTGAGGTTTGCAGTACGTATTGGGAGATGACTTGGGAAGGAGGTGGAGGATTTGACTACGGTGTGATAACGTTACGCCGGCTTTCTTCCAAAGAACTGAAGGAGCGCTGGCCTTGTGCTGAAGCGAGCAGCCGTTGACCCCTTTTCTTCGTAGCCTCTTATCACCGGGACGGGACACTGACCCTTTACGACCACCAAGCGCGCTACTACGATCTCGCCCTGGGCCGCTTCGCCCAGCCCGACACGTTCATCCCCGTCCAAACCCAGGGCACGCAGGCGTGGGATCGGTATGGCTACGTCAACAACAATCCGCTGCGGTATAGCGATCCGAGTGGGCATTGCCCGTGGTGCATTGTCATTGGTGCGGCCGTCATCATCCTGAAAGCCATTGACTACGGCTGGACCGTCTACGACGCCTGGCAATCCACCCAAACCCTGAGCGACCCGAAGGCAACGGACGCCGAAAAGGCGCTGGCAGCCACCAACCTGGCGATGACCGTCGCCTTCGAAGCCGCTGAACCGGATGACGCCCTGCCAGTAGGGTTACCACTGGATGACCTGGCAAGGCATGGTATCATCAAACTGGGCAAGGAAGCCGGCCAAGAGGCGGCGGAAGAAGGTTCCAAGAACTTTACCGCACGCAATTTCCGCGAGAACCTGATGCGCCTCACCGGCAAAAGCGCCGATGAAGTAGCCGATTTGGAAGCCCATCACGTCTTGCCGCAGGCATTGGAGAAAGATTTCCAAAAGTTAGGCATTGAGAACATCCACGATCCGAAATTCGGCAGTTGGGTGGAACCAGGCGCTCACCGACGCTGGAGTTACGACTATAATCAAGAATGGCGATCGTTCCTCAAAGATTTGCCCTCACCTGATGAAATCTTAAACTTTGCCAGACAATTAGCGGAGAAATACCAATTCGATGTCCACTTCCGTTGATTTCACCAAGTTTTACCAATTTGAGGATCCCATGGCTACCCGGCCATTGCGGCTGACCCTTCCTCCAGAAAGCGATTGGATAACAAGGGATGACGCATTTGCTTTGGCGCGTGGACAGGCCCACCCCCCTGCTCCTATCAAGTTAGTGGGTTTCATGGGCGGGCAGGCGATGGACATCTTGTGGTCAAGTATGGTATGGATATTTTGCGTTTCCTCGCGGGTGGTAGAACTCTTGCGGGCAAATCATGTAACCGGATGGTCTACCTATCCTGTGGAAGTATATGGGCGCAAAGGCGAACCTTTGCCGGGCTATTATGGCTTTGCCGTCACCGGCTCAGGGTGTCGCCGCGATCGCAGTCGCAGCCAGATATTCACCAAACAAGCCGTTCCAGGCAGCAAGCCATTCGAGGTGTATAAAGGTCTCTATTTCTATGAAGAGGACTGGGATGGGAGTGATTTTTTCATTGTGCGTAGTTTTGGAGGAATAGTCGTTACCGAGAAAGTCATGCAGTTGTTCAAGAAATCAAAAATAGCCAACGTCAGATTCATCCCTCTGCCTGAAGTGGAATTGTCAGTAGACTTGGATCAGTATGATCACGATGTTTGATCCACACAGCAAATAGGCAAAACCCTTTTCGAACCGTGCTACACCCCCACTCGCTACTAATACACCGGGCAATACGCCTACACCACCGAATTCGGCCTGTACCTTTACAACGCCCGCTGGTATGACCCGTCCCTGGGCCGCTTCGCCCAGGCGGATACGATCGTCCCCGTTCAAACCCAGGGCACGCAGGCGTGGGATCGCTATGGCTACGTCAACAACAATCCGCTCAGGTATAGCGATCCGAGTGGGCATTGTCCGTGGTGCA
>JBMFPM010000370.1:0-2498 GCA_049969135.1 Anaerolineae bacterium | reverse complement strand
GGGAGTTGCATGTCATTGGGACTTTTAACTGCACGGTAGAGGAATTTCGGGAAGCCCTGGACATTGCCAGGGGGCTACCGCTGGAGGAATTGGTCACTCACCGTGTGCCGCTAGCACAGATACTAGATGGCTATCAGTTAATGGGTGAGAAGGCTGCCTTAAGGGTGTTGGTGGATATGGGCAGCGAAATTATGAAATAAGCAAATGGAGGAAAAGGATGAGCAAGTACATGGAAGAATTTTTTGGGCCGTATACGGAAGAGGATTTGGCCGCAGGGTACAACGCCCTCGCCGGAGGCAGCGTAGCGACAGGCATACCGATCACAATCGTGGACCAGAAGGGTGCCACATTCACGGATACCGAAGGCCGGGAATACATTGATTGTACCGCACAAGCGTGGAGCTTGGGCATTGGCGCGTGTCATCCCAAGGTGATTGCTGCTGTGACGGAGCAGATCAAACATGCTACGCACGTACGCACCGGCTTTGGCACGATCCCCAAATTCCTGCTGTGCAAGCGCCTGACGGATATCGCGCCAGGCAACCTCAAGAAAGTGAACTTTTGCCTGCATGGCTCACTGGCGAACGAAGGGGCAATCAAGCTAGCCATCCGCAACCGGCCCGGGCGGCGCTTTTTCTTAACCCCCTGGCTGGGCTATGCAGGGCGTACCTTAGCCACGATGGCGCTCAGTTGGCCCCACCCCAATAACAAATTTCTGAACTATATGGAGAATGCGATCCGCTTTCCCCATGCCTATTGCTATCGCTGCTACTTTGAGCGCACGTATCCAGAATGCGGTCTGGAATGTGCCAAGTTCTTGCGCCAGATGATTGAACATGCCGTTGATGGTGAGCCAGCCGCTTTGATGATGGAGCCAGTGCAGGGAAGCGGCGGGATGATTGATTATCCGCGTGAGTACTATCACGAGATACGCAAGATTTGCGACGATTATGGCATGTTGTTGATTTGGGACGAGATCCAGACCGGCTTTGGGCGTGTCGGTGCCATGTTTGCAGCAGACCTGTACGGAGTGGTGCCAGATATCATCACCTTTGGCAAGTCTATCGGCGGTGGATTCCCGCTGGCTGGCACGTTGGTGCGCGACGACCTAGAGGGCTTTGGGCCTGGGGATCACTCCTTCACTTTCAGCCATTTCCCGGTGGCGATGGCGGCAGGCGTGGTGACGTTGCAGATCCTGCAGGAGGAGAAACTCCCACAGCGAGCCGCGAAAGTGGGGGCATATATCACCCAGCGCCTGCGCGAAATGCAGAACAAATACGAGCTCATTGGCGACGTGCGTGGGCCAGGCTTGATGATTGGCGTGGAACTGGTGCGCAACCGCAAGACCAAAGAGCCGGCTATCGAGGAGACGGACCGCTTTGTGAAGGAGGGGCTGAAGCGGGGCGTCTTGTTCGGCGAGTCGCGCTACATGGGCCTGGGCAACGTGGTCAAGATCAAGCCGCCGTTTGTGATTACCGAGGCGCAGGTGGAGCGGGTGCTGGAGGTGTTCGAGGAAATTACCGCGATATTGTCGCCATAGTGGAGGGTGGATGTAGCAGGCCTTGGTCTTGCTTGGGCTGGACTGCGCCGAAGTTGGTGTGCGGACTGTGGTCCGCGCGAAGCGGGAAATCTCGCAGGCCCGTGCGCGGGCTGTGGTCCGCGCGAAGCGAAGATCTCGCAGCTCAGGCCTGTGTGCAGGCTGTGGTCTGCGTGAAGCGAAAATCTCTGGTTGAAAGTGAGCAGTGTCCTCGGGCACTGGTCTCGGACAGGGGATAGGATCTATGGATTGGAATGGATGGCTACGCACGGACCTGGCGGAACTCCAGGAGGTGCTGCAAAAGGTACATGGAGCTGAAATAGAGAGGTTGTGTGACCTCATCCTTGGAGCGCGGCGTATCTTTGTCGTGGGGCAAGGGCGTTCCGGGCTGCTTATGAAGATGTTTGCCCTACGTCTGATGCAACTGGGCTTGACCGTGCATGTGGTTGGCGATGCGACGACACCCGCGATTGGCGCAGGGGATTTGCTGGTGGTATGTTCAGGTAGTGGGGAAACGGCAGGCGCATTAACCCCGGCAAAGAAAGCCAAACAATTGGGGGCAAAGGTCGCAGCAGTTGTATCACGATCTGGGTCAACGCTGAGCCAACTGGCGGATCACACGCTGCTCGTGCCTGGAGAGACACCCAAGGTCAGCATGGAGCAGAGGAGCAAATTGCCCCTAGCCACAATCTTGGAGCAAGCAATGCTCATTGTGCTCGACTGCGTCATTGGCTGGCTGGCAGAGCGCATGGGGCAAACGAACCAGGACATGATGACACGCCACGCCAATTTGGAATAGATACAGACCTGACAGGTCTGGCTCTAAGACCTGTCAGGTCTAGTCGTCTATGGGGACCAGTGAGGCTGGTAACGCTGTGTTGACCTCATAGTGATGGGCTTCTATAAAACCTTTACGACCATTGGACCAGGCCAGCGCGTCATCACGGCATAGCCGAGTTGG
>JBMFPM010000369.1:0-2498 GCA_049969135.1 Anaerolineae bacterium | reverse complement strand
CGATAAGCGGCAATGGGTTCTTTGCTCACGAGCAAGGTGATAATGAACCCCAAAAGCAATGCTGCCAGTATCGTCCCCACAGCACGGCCAAACTCAAACAATTCCTGCTTACGACGTTCTTTCATAGATATGCCTCCATCTCTGCGGGGTCTTGCTTTTTCAGCCCCAACATATATGCCCCCAGCTCCTCTTCGGTAACCTTCTGGGCATCAGGAAATACACCAACAATGGCACCGTTGTACATGACCACGATGCGGTCAGACAGGCTCATGACCTCATTCAAATCAGCAGAAACCAAGAGGATAGCACAGCCTTCAGAGCGTTTCTGTATCAATTGCTGGTGGACAAACTCTGTGGCCCCCACATCAATGCCGCGTGTAGGTTGAGCAGCAATGAGCAAACGCGGTTGCGAGGAGAACTCGCGTGCCACGACCACTTTTTGCATGTTGCCACCGGACAGGGCACGCACAGGCACTCCTGCATCAGGAGCCATGATACTGAATTGACGAATCAGCCCATTGCCAAACTCCATGATAAAACCCACGCTGAGGAAACCATTCCGTGTGAAGGGCGGCCGATAGTAGCGGTCCACCACAGTATTCTCAGCCACGCTGGCATCCAATGCTACGCCATAGGTGAGGCGATCTTCTGGGATGTGGCTTACACCTAATTCGCGCACTTTGCGAGGTGTATGGTTCAGCAAAGACTGACCATCCACCGTCGCTGTGCCAAAAGTCGCCGGGCGTAGTCCCGCCAGCACTTCCACCAACTCTGTCTGGCCATTACCCTCTACCCCAGCCACGCCCAAGATTTCACCTGCATAGACATTGAACGAAACGTTGCGCAGACGGACATGGCCCGTCTCGGCGATATGGGTCAGATCACGGACTCGCAGCACAGCCTCTCCTCGCTGCACAGGGGGCTTGTCCACCACCATGAACACTTCGCGACCAACCATCATCCGCGCAATCTGTGTTTCGCTCGCTTCGGCGGTTTTCAATGTGCCCATCACCCGTCCATTGCGCATGACGGTAACACGGTCCGAAATCTCCTTGACTTCGCGCAACTTGTGGGTGATAAAGATGACCGTCTTTCCCCGCTCGGTCAGCTTGCGTATGGCGGTGAACAGTTCACGTGTTTCTTGCGGAGTAAGCACAGCAGTTGGTTCGTCTAGAATCAGGATCTCTGCACCCCAGTGCAATGCTTTGAGGATTTCCACCCGTTGCCGCATCCCCACCGGGATACTGTCAATGGTGGCATCCGCTTCAACCTTTAGCCCGTATTCTTTGGAAAGCTGCTCCGTAATACGCAGCGCCTCTGCGTAATTTACCAATCCGCGATCCAAAGGCTCCCGGCCAAGGACGATATTCTGGGCAACCGTGAAGGAGGGAATAAGCATAAAATTTTGGTGCACCATGCCTATGCCCTGTCGGATAGCATCAATGGGCGAGCGAATGTGCACTCGCTGCCCGCGCAGCCGTATCTCCCCCTCCGTGGGCGCCTCCATACCATAAAGGATTTTCATCAGAGTGGTCTTGCCTGCACCATTCTCGCCAACGAGGGCGTGGATCTCACCCTGCTCGACAGAGAAATCTACGCGGTCGTTGGCTAGAACGCCGTTCGGATAAAGCTTGCTAATTTGGCGCATTTCAACCAATGAACCCATTGTCCCGCTCCCAATTCAGGCTGCAAAATGTGATGATATATGCTAAAAAAGATAGCTGTCAAATGGGACAGAAGTACAAAAGATTTCCATCCCTTTTGCCGCGGCGAGGCCAGCAGCCGAACCACTGGCCTCGCCTTGTCCGCAAGCTGAAAATTCTTAAACTGGGGTATGGTTACAAGCCAGACTTCTAGAAGGCGGTATCCACCTTGATCTTGCCTTCCAAAATATCCTTTTCGGCCTGCTCTACCCTGGCCTTTACATCTGCCGGCGTATACTTCTCGTAGTACTCGTTCTTTGCTAGGCCAACACCACCCTCAGCAATGCCCAAGTACTCCGCCTGGCCGTACACTAATTTCCCTTCCAGGTGCAGCTTCAGCGCACGGAACAGGGAGTTGTCTACGTTCTTCAGCATCGAGGTCAGAATCCGCTCTGCCTGCTGTGGGTCGGTGTCTTTGACAATGATCGCTTGGTCCGAGTCCACACCGATAGCATAGTGGTTCTGCTCTTCCGCTGCCTCAAAGATGCCCATCCCTGTGCCGCCGGCCACGTTGAAGACAATGTCCGCACCCTGCTCATACATAGCCAACGTGATTTCCTTGCCCTTGGCCGGGTCGTTCCAGCCGCCCGAGTACTGCACGATAACCTGTGTCTCGGGGTCAACATCGCGGGCACCCTGCTTGTAACCGACGATAAAGTCATTGATCACCGGAATGTCCATCCCACCGATCACGCCGATGATCTTCTTATCGTTCATCCCGGGCAGCGGCTTCTGAGTCATCATCGCCGCATACACGCCAGCCAGGTATGAGCCCTCATTCTGCTTGTAGAGCAC
>JBMFPM010000368.1:0-2498 GCA_049969135.1 Anaerolineae bacterium | reverse complement strand
CTTCTTGGCTGCTTTTCATCCGCCTAAGGCTATGCAAGGCATTTCTTGCCCCCAAAGTTGAACTACACCCCAAGCCCTCGCCACGGCTGTTGCAAGGTCGGTTCAGTTATTATCCGGAACAAGTCATCATAAGCGTTAGAGAACTTTCCTTTACGATGGTATAATACGGGGGAAGAAGCTGTTTCCCCTTCGGGACAAGAACGTCCCAGCGCACAACAGGATAGCATGAACTGCAAAGGAGAAAAGGGTATGATGATCTATGAGCACGGAACGCTGATTACCGTAGATGCGCGACGACGCATTATTACGGATGGCGCAATGGCTGTAGAAAACGGGCGTTTTGTGGCCATTGACAAATCCAAAGTACTATACGAACAATTCCCGGCCACGCCACGTACTGATCTGAAAGGCAAAACCGTCACTCCCGGATTAATCAACACCCACGTGCATCTGGCACAAGCCATGATCCGTGGCTGTGCAGAGGATATGGAGCTGCTTGATTGGCTCGGCAAGCGTGTTTGGGTGCTGCAGGGCAACTATACGGAAGAGGATGGCCGGGCTAGTGCTGAGCTGTGTATCCTGGAGATGCTCAAATCGGGCACCACAGCTTTCGTCGAGTCCATGCTGGCTGAACGCTATGGGTTTGATGGCATCGCCGAAGTTGTGCTTCGTTCGGGTATCCGCGCGGTGCTGGCAAAGATCGTCATGGACATTGGCACCTATGCCACAAAGGACAGTTGGATGCCCCCCGGCATGATTGAGGATCGCGAAACAAGCCTCCGAAACACGTTGGCGATGCACGAAAAATGGGACGGTGCTGGCAACGGACGCCTGCGCGTCTGGTTCGGACCGCGCACTCCAGGTGGTGTCACTCCTGAACTGTACCGCGAGATCAGCGCATTGGCACGCCAAAGAAACATGGGTATTACGGTACACCTGGCTGAAGTGCAGGCTGACCGTATATTCCTGCAGGAAAAGTATGGCAAGACACCCGCTCAGTTTGCAGAAGATGTAGGGCTTGTTGGCCCCAACGTGCTGCTCGTGCACACAGTGTGGATGGACGACAATGACATCCGTATCCTAGCCCGCACACAAACGAATGTCAGCCATAACCCGGTCTCCAACGCCAAGCTAGCTTCAGGTATAGCCCCAATTCCAGAGATGCTCGCTGCCGGCGTGAACGTGGCTTTGGGCACCGATGGAGGCCCCAGCAACAATACCTACGACATGGTGCGCGAGATGCGCTGGGCGTCCTATATCCATAAGGCGCGCACGCTCAATCCCCTGGTCATGCCCGCCGAAACGGTGCTGGAAATGGCTACCATCCATGGGGCAAGGGCGATGGGACTGGAAAAGGAAATCGGCTCGCTGGAGGTAGGTAAGCAAGCCGATTTTGTCGTCTTCGATTTGGACAAGCCGCACGTGACCCCAAATATGGATCCCGTTTCTACACTGGTTTCTGCCGCCACAGGTGCCGATGTGGACATGGTGGTGATTGGGGGACAAGTAGTGGTGCAGAACCAGCAGGTACTCACCATGGATGAAGAACGTGTTCTACGCGAAGCCAGTGAAAGAGCGACGGCAGTGTGGAAACGCGCGGGCATCGAACGGAAACCGCGCTGGCCAGTGCTATAACGCATTTTGACAAGACAGCCACTGTGCGATAGAATTCCATTATCAACCTGCAGCAACGAGTTGAATCCACAAAAAGGGAGGATATATCATGTACCAAAGTACCGTGGTAGTGGGGCACTTGGGCCGCGATCCAGAGATGCGTTACACCCCGGACGGCACGCCAGTGACCACCTTCAGCATTGCCACTACGCGCAGATGGACCAACGCCGATGGCCAACCCCAGGAGAAAACAACCTGGTTCCGCGTCACCGCCTGGCGGAAACTCGCCGAAACCTGCAACCAATTCCTGGCTAAGGGCCGACTGGTTTTGGTAGAAGGGGATATTGATGTATCTACATGGAATGACAAGACTACTGGCGAACCCCGCGCCATGCTAGAACTTCGTGCCCGCACTGTGCGCTTCTTGGGCGGCAGAGAAGAGAAGGCTGAAGTCCCTGAGGAAATTGCTCCTGAGGTAGAAGAGGAACTTCCTTTCTAACTGACATTGCACGGTTCACGAAAAGAATGGACGCACCTTTGGTGTCTGCAGTATAGCAGCACGCGCATTTTGTGCTGCAATGCAAGCGACCTCGAGCCCAGTTCGGGGTCGCTTTCTTTACCGGCTGGGTACCGCATACTAAAGTAACCGACGACAAGTACTGTTAGGGTGTAACAAGCATCGTGGTAGCGAGCCCCACCAAAGACAAAAGGATGTACAAGAATGACGATTAAAACAGCCATGGAGCAAGTGGTCTCCAATGTGGAGAAGGTTATCATCGGCAAGAGGGAGGTCATTGAACTGACCTTGGTCGCTTTGCTATGCGAAGGGCATATCCTCATCGAGGATGTGCCCGGCACAGGCAAGACCACGCTGGCTAAGGCTC
>JBMFPM010000367.1:0-2500 GCA_049969135.1 Anaerolineae bacterium | reverse complement strand
CGCGTTGGCTAGCATCTGTTGTTCGCCCCCTGACAGCGTTCCAGCCAACTGGGAGCGCCGCTCACCAAGCACTGGATATAACTCGAACATTTCGAGCATTTTCTTTTTCGCGGCGGAGGCGCTGATGCGCCATGCGCCCATGAGCAAGTTCTCAGCAACCGTTAGATTGACAAAAACGCGACGGCCTTCGGGGACCTGAACTACACCTGCTTTGACAACCTCATGCGGGGCAGTTGGCAATGGCTTGTTGTTCAGCAGGATCTCACCGCTTCGTCGCTTTACCACACCTGAAATTGTGTTGAGCAAAGTGCTTTTGCCGGCGCCATTTGAGCCGATGATCGAAACGGCCGACCCCTTTGCGACTGATAGACTTACATCTTCGAGGGCAACTACGTGATCATAATTCACGCAGAGGTTTCTGATCTCTAACACTCTTGCTATCCTCTCCAATATACGCTTTGATAACCTCGGGATTATTGCACACATCTTGGGGTTTGCCTTGTGCCAAAAGGTTCCCAAAGTTCAGCACATAGATGTGCTCAGATAACTCGTTCACCACTTGCATGCGGTGCTCGATAATCAGGATTCCGAAATGAAATCGCTCCTTAAGCTCTGCGATAAGGCCGATGAACGCCGCTAGCTCACTCGGGTTGAGACCCGCGGCAGGCTCGTCTAGCATAAGCAGCTTAGGTTGGCTGACGATTGCTCGTGCAAGTTCAACACGACGCTGCAATCCGTAGGGCAAGTCCGTGGGATGCTCGTCTCTGTACTTGCTCAAGCCTACGATCTCAAGCGTCTCGAGTGCGCGACGCGTGTTTTCTCTCTCAGTGTAGCGTTTGTGAGGCAGTCCAAGCATTGCGGTAAATACCGAATAATTGCTATGAGCATCCAGTGCCGTCATCACGTTTTCGAGAACGCTAAGGCCCCTGAAAAGCCGGATATTTTGAAAAGTACGTGAGATGCCCATGCTGGCGATTTCATGCTGCGGTTTGCCAATGATATCTTTTCCCATGAAGAAGATCTTACCCGCGTCGGGTTTGTAGATGCCGGAGATGAGGTTGAAAATAGTGGTTTTCCCGGCGCCGTTGGGCCCGATGATGCTGATGATTTGGTCGCTGTCCACTGACAGTGAAACGTCTCTAACTGCTCTTACACCACCAAAGTTCTTGGAGAGATTATATGCTTCCAACAACATTTCCATCACCACTATCCTTGTTGCGCGCCTTGTGCCTGAGATGGGGCGAAGACCCTCTGGAAGAATCTCACCAACGCCACTACCATCCGCCTTATTGTCTTTCCATCGAGTTCGGTCTCACCAAAAAGCCCCTGTGGGCGGAAATTGACGATGAAAAGGACAATGATGCAGTAGAGTACAATGCGTAATGGGTCGGAAAAACGCAGGATTTCAGGTATGAGCCCGAGAACAATCCCTGCGAAGATGGACCCGGTCAGGCTGTTCACCCCACCAAAGAATACCATGACGATCCACATGGATGATTGCGTCCAACCAAATGCTGCCGAGTCCAGATAGGTTGTGGTATGGACGTACAGGCAGCCGCCAAGCGCCGAGATGGCTCCTGCTAAGGTAAAGACAAGTAACTTGACCCAAGCCACATTGATGCCCATGGAGGCTGCGGCGAGTTCATCGCTCTTGATTGCAATGCACTGACGTCCGAAGCGGGAGTTCTTAAGGTTCCAGGTAAAGGTAATCATGAGCACGAAGATAGCGATAATCATAGCTTGGTTCGTATATTTGGGGATTGCTGTAAGCCCCAAGGCGCCGCCAGTGATGCTGGCAGTGTTGTTTAGAAACGCCACCAGTGCTTCACTGAACCCCAAGCTGACGATGGCAACATAGTCACGGCGCAATCTCACAGCTGGTAATCCGATCAGGAAACCAAACAGCGCACCCGTCAGCACTGCCGCCGGCATGGTAACGATCAATGGCATGTGGAGGTACTTGGACAACATAGCGGCGGTGTAACCGCCAATTGCCATAAAGGCAGCCTGTCCCATAGAGAACATGCCAGTAAGACCGGTAAGCACATATACGCCCAGCATTCCTATCATCAAGATCAACACATTGTTGATGAGGAAGGAATACAGGTAACTGATGTATGTTGCAGACACCATCACCTCCCTAGAATATGCCCCTTGCTTCCATTTTGTGTGGGCTTCCCACGAAGCTAAGCACCTTGCAATGAGCTAAACGCTATAGAGCACTCGGAACTGATTGATATGGACACGAGCAAGCGTTCATCCACTCGTCTTTTGCGCGGTAACCACTTCTCATCTTCGACAAAGGGCGGGTGGCCCTTAGGCTTTTTCGACTGCAAAGACACCTGCAATACCCTGCGGACGAAGAAACAGGAAAATCAACACAAAAAAGAAGGTGCCAACTGGCGCGAGGCTAGTGCCGAGAATAACTGAGAAGGCTGTCTCGACTACGCCGAGAATGAGCGCAGCAAATAGCGCGCCATTTAGGCTGCCCAGGCCGCCG
>JBMFPM010000366.1:0-2512 GCA_049969135.1 Anaerolineae bacterium | reverse complement strand
AAGAGCCAGGAACGCATCAATATGGCCTTGGTGCGCATCACGCCGGAGGAACTAGCCAAAGAGACGCAGGATCACCGTGGCAAGACCACTGTGGCGGAGCGGTTGTTCTTCCTGTACTTCCACGAAACGTACCACGTCGGCCAGACGGAGTTGCTGCGTCAATTGGCAGGCACGAATGACAAGGTGATATAAGCCTACCAATGGTCCTCTGCACCTCTTCGTTGCCGTTCACGCGGGGGTTTGGTGATAGTAGCTTCAGCACCTTGAGAGGTGATCGGGACCACCATAGTTTGTCCTGCGATGGAAAGCTTCTGTCCCATCTCCGCCATTGACTGTGCCACGGCTGATGCATTGCTTCGGCACAGAGCAAGGATGGAAGAGCCTGCTCCGCTGAGGAACACGCCAAGTGCCCCGGCCTCTCGTGCTGCGTTGAAGAACGCAGACATGGCAGGGAAGATCGCTTCCCGATAAGGTTGATGTAAACGGTCGCGGGTCGCGATATCCAGAAGATCGTAGTGGCCATTGACAAAGGCCGCGATCAGCAATGCCACTCGTCCGAGGTTGTAGACCACATCACGTCGGGAGATTTGGTCTGGCAGGACCTTGCGTGCCTCTGCTGTTGGCATGGGAAACTGTGGCACGAAAAGTGCAGCCTCAAGGTCGGGTGGCGTGGCTATTTTATCATACACAAGTTGCTTTTCATCTTGTACCACGATCACTAACCCACCTAGAAGGGCTGGAGCTACATTATCTGGATGCCCCTCCAGCTTGGTCGCCAGGCGCAGGAGCTGTTGTGTCGAGAGTGCGTTGCCACAAAGGGCATTGCCAGCAACCAAGCCGCCGACGGTCGCTGCTGCGCTAGAACCTAACCCACGCCCCAATGGAATGTGATTCTGAAGTTCGACCAGGAGGCCAGGAAGCCGTTCGCCAGTCTCTTCAAAAGCCGCCCTTATCGCCCGCAGGACGCGGTTCTCCTCGCCCCAGCGCAGGTCTGTTGCCCCTTGGCCTTCGACGCGCACATCTAATCCACCTTTGGTTACCCAAACGGTGACGGTGTTATATAATCCAAGTGCCATGCCAAGACAGTCAAAGCCTGGACCAAGATTAGCCGTAGTAGCAGGAACACGAACAGTAACCTTTAGACCTACCATGCTAGTACCCTTTCCACTTCTCTCACGTCAGCCGCTACTTCTGCTGGCGCGAGTGCTCTTGCCGCTACAATTTCAGGGTCTTTCAGACCGCTGCCAGTGAGCACGCAAACAATCCGTGCCTCTTTGGGCACACGCTGTTGCTGTGCTAACTTACGCACTCCAGCCACAGACGCTGCAGATGCTGGCTCACAGAAAATCCCCTCCTTTTGAGCCAGGAATTGTTGTGCTGCCAAGATTTCCTCATCAGTGACCGCTTCAATGAGGCCACCCGATTCATCGCGGGCTGCGATTGCTTTTTGCCAACTGGCCGGATTACCAATACGGATCGCTGTAGCAATGGTCTGGGGTTCCTTAACGGGTTTGCCTATGACGATCGGGGCCGCTCCTGCTGCCTGGAAACCCCACAGGCGGGGTGGATGTCTGATATGCCCTGCTGCCCGCCACTCGCGAAACCCCATCCAATAGGCAGTGATGTTGCCAGCATTCCCAACGGGAATTGCCAAAATATCGGGTGCTTCCCCCAGTGCTTCACAGATCTCAAAAGCCGCCGTTTTCTGGCCTTCTAAACGGTAGGGATTGAGTGAATTAACCAAGGTTACAGGATGTCGGTTCGCCAATTCGTGCACTATGCTCAAAGCCTGGTCAAAGTTGCCCTTGATTGCAACAAGGCGCGCACCATGGATAAGGGCTTGAGTCATTTTGCCTAGAGCGATGTTCCCGGCTGGAACGATAACAATGGCTTCAAGTCCAGCCTTTGCTGCATATGCCGCCGCAGAGGCTGCAGTGTTTCCTGTCGAGGCGCAGATCACTGCTCTAGCTCCTTCCTCGACTGCTTTAGCCATTGCCATGACCATGCCTCGATCTTTGAAGGAGCCTGTAGGATTGCATCCCTCTACTTTGAGCCAAACTTCCGCGCCCACTTCTTGGCTCAACTGCTTGGTTTGTATCATTGGCGTATCCCCCTCGCCAAGGGAGAGCAAAGGAGTTTGTGCCGTAATAGGGAGATACTCTCGGAAGCGGTACAAGACACCGACTTTCATTGCTTTTACCCGTTAGTATAATTTGCCTGATTTTAGTACATTTTAGTGAACAGGCAACTCTGCAGTGCCTGATGTTAGGACATGAGTTGGGACATTGCCTCCAGATGATGTTTGAAAAAGGTTTGTAGTAAGCGCCCTTCGACTACGCTCAGGGCAAGCTTTTAGCGCTTGAGAGACGCACTGAAGTGCGCACTACAAACCCCTGGAGCCTGGGGATCGCGAGGTTCACCTAAGTGTCCCAACTCATGTCTGAACTTCAATGCAGTGAGGGTGTTGAAAAAGGCGGATTAGTGGGGACAAGCTCCCCTTTTGGAGGGGTAA
>JBMFPM010000365.1:0-2530 GCA_049969135.1 Anaerolineae bacterium | reverse complement strand
GTGTATAGCCATGGCTCAGTACGGCTTGCTGAGCTGATGCACATGTTCGACCTGTCGGATACCACGATCCGCCGCGATCTCTCCATCCTGGAAGAACAGCAACGACTGAAGCGCATACGTGGAGGAGCCATTGCCCTCCGCCCAGCCTTGGCTTCTGCCCCCTTTTACGACAAGGCGCGTGAGCATTATCAGGAAAAGATGCGTATCGGTATGGCGGCAGCTAGTTTAGTGAGCCCGGGCGAGAGCATTATCCTGGATTCTGGCACTACGCCGCTGCAGGTCGCCATTGCTCTTCTGCAGGTCATCAAGGGCCCCATGCCTCTTACTGTGGTAACAAATTCCTTGCCCGTGGTCTATGAGCTGCAAAACTGCAATCTGATCCGCCTGAATCTCCTGGGAGGCATTTTGCTGCCTGAATTTCAAGCCACCGTTGGCCCGCAGACCGTCTCAGATTTGCAGCAATTGCGCGTGGACAAGGCCTTCATTGGCTGTGATGGCTTGACGTTGTCGCATGGCCTTACGACCCCAGATATGCTGGTTGCTGAAGTGGGCCGTGTCATGGTCGAAGTTGCCCAGCAAGTCATCGCCGTAACCGACTCCAGCAAACTGGGACGCGCAGGGTTCACGCAGATTGTGCCGCTGGAGCGTATTCACATGCTGGTGACGGATACAGGCGCACCGCTGGATTTGGTGGACCAAATCCGCAACCTAGGTATCCAAGTGATCCTGGTCTAACCATACGAGCGAGGAGAAAGACATCATGGCTCAAGACAACCTCCTTCCTCCGCACCTGGAGGCGAATTTCCCAGATATGGTGGGCTTTGTCCAGCGTGTGCGCGCTTTCTCCGCACAGCATTCTTTTTTCAGCCCCGACCGTCCTATTTACGTTGCCCGTGCGCCTGGCAGGCTTGACCTGATGGGAGGCAATGATGATTACACTGGCGGCTTGGTCTTTGAAGCGACGATCCACGAAGCCACGCGCGTAGCCGTCCAGCGACGCAGCGATAGCCAAGTGTTGTTCGCCAACCCTCAGGTGCAAGCGATGGGTTGGCATGATTCCGTCGAGTACTCGCTGGATGATTTATGGCATGCAGGGCAAGTCCATCCCATTGAGCAGATTCACGCACTCCTGCGCTCTCGGCCTGGCCAGGAATGGACCGCTTATGTGCTGGGCGACCTCTACTTTCTCATGAAACAGTTCCCAGAACAAATTACCGGCGGCATATCCATTTTTCTCGAATCTGACGTGCCCATTGGCAAGGGAGTGAGTTCCTCGGCGGCACTGGAAGTCGCGGGGATGAAAGCGATAGCCGCCGCCTATGGCATACGTGCGGAAGGCGTCCCGCTAGCGCTGTGGTGTCAATGGGTGGAAAACGCCATCGCTCAATCAGCCAGTGGGGTGATGGACCAGATCACGGTCGTCATGGGTGACCGCGACCATCTCCTCCCGCTGGTCTGCCAGCCTTGCCAACCAGAACCACTGGTGCGCTTGCCTGCCCCCCTGCGTTACTGGGCGATTGATTCTGGCGTGCGCCACGCTGTGTCTGGCATCGAGTACGAGGCTGCACGGGCGGCAACCTTCATGGGGTACCGCATCATCTGCGATAGCGAAAACCTGCCTCTTATTCTGGACGAGAGCGATGTCCTCGCCCGCTGGGTTGATCCGCGCTGGAAGGGCTATCTGGCGAACCTGAGCCCTTCCGAATACCGCGCACGCTTCGAAACACTGTTGCCGGAAAAGATGACCGGCGCAGAGTTCAGCGCCCGTTATCCCGTACACGCAGACCCGTATACAGTAGTGCGGCCAGAAGTGGTTTATCCCGTCCGTGCCTGCACACGCTATGCGGTAGAGGAAAATCACCGCGTGCGGCTTTTCGTCGAGTTGCTCTCCCATCGCCAGGAGCCGTTGACAGAGAGGACGATTGAGTTGCTGGGCGAGTTGATGTACCAATCCCACTATGCCTACACAGAATGTGGGCTTGGTTCTGCTGCTACTGATTTGATTGTTGATCTGGTCAAAGCCGAGGGCGTGGCCCATGGGCTATACGGCGCCAAAGTCACCGGCGGAGGGGCAGGGGGCACGGTCGCCATCCTTGGCGTCCAGAGCGAACAAGCGCAGGAAGCATTTGAGCGGGTTGTGTCACGCTTTGAGCAAGAGACAGGATACAAGCCTTATCTCTTTGAAGGCTCATCTCCTGGTGCTGACCGCTTCGGAGTCCTGGAAATTCACTTGCCTTGAAGGATCCTCCCCTGAAAGGTAGGGTTCATGATCCTCAATGCCTGTACCTGACCATCACCATGTTGGGCATGGGTACCGTAGTGAAGGCGCTGGAAGAAGCCGGAAAGACTGCCGCCAGTTTCTCCGCGCTTACCTGGGGAAATTTCTTCCTCAACAATCTTATCCCGGTGACCATCGGCAACATTATCGGCGGCGGGGTGCTGGTTGGCCTGGTATACTGGTTTGTGTATCTGCGCGGACACAGAGGCTGACAGGTTTATTCATTCAGGAGGTGATACGATGGTGACCCTG
>JBMFPM010000364.1:0-2553 GCA_049969135.1 Anaerolineae bacterium | reverse complement strand
TCCTGGAATGCTGGGCTTCGCTCTGGTCGCCGCAGGCGGTGCTCTATCGCGTAAGACGCGGGCTAGGAGAAAGCGATGCCATAATGGCTGTCCTAGTGCAACAGATGGTGGATGCTGATTCTGCCGGCGTGGCTTTTTCGCTGCACCCGGTTACCGGCGCAATGCAAGTGCTCATAGAAGCAGCCTTTGGTCAGGGGACGACAGTAGTTGGTGGAGAAGGCGACGTCGACCGTTATGTCGTGAGCAGAGATTCATTGCTAGAGAGCGAGCCGCCATTCATTGCGCACAAATCACATCACTGGACAATGGCTGTTCAGGGCGGATTGCAGCACGAAGCACTGCCTGTGGAGAAATGCAACGCTCGTGTGCTGACTCCTGAACAGGTCAGGCAAGTATCAGAAACGGTGCTAGCTTTAGAGCAACATTTCAACGCCCCTCAAGATATGGAATGGGCTTTTGCTCAAGGGCAATTGTATATCTTGCAATCGCGCCCCATTACCACCAGCGCACACAACTTTTTTACCGACGTGATCCCCGGAGATGGCTATATCTGGACATCGGGGTTCCTCAATGAGCGCTTCCCGCTGCCTGTTTCACCACTGGGTTGGTCTCTCATTAAGGAACTGTTGGAAGAGCTCGCCTTTCGTGATCCCTTGCGCTATTTGGGCGTGAAAAATGTGGAGCGGCTGCCTATTACCAAACTGTACCATGGCCACCCATACGTGAACCTCTTTGTGTTTCAGACCCTCTACAAAGTATTCCCCGATGTTCTACTGCCAGAAGATGCTTATCGCTACTTCCCCTCTGGCCAAACAGAACTGCGTCGCCAGGTGAAATATCCCCGTTCACTGCTGGACCCACGCTTTCTGCTTTCCATGGCCTGGCACTTCTTACAACAGCCCGCTGTTTGGTCGCCCTGGCACCACCACCGCGTTTGGGCCGCTTTTGCCACACAGCACGAGCAACGCAACCGGCAACTTCAGAAGCAGTATGAAACTTTGTGCAACAACGCTAGTGCACTCGAACCCATCTGGGCAACAATTCAACAAGCGCAGCAGCTCAATGCTGAATTACTCGCCCTGCATCGCTGGAGCCTGACCTTTGCCGACCTGACGTACAGCCTGCTGCACCGCCTAACCAAGGCTTGGGTCAGGCGAGAAGATGCCTCCTATCTGTGCAGCGCCTTGGTAACGGGTTTGCCGAACAAGACCCTCGAAATTGATCGCGCGCTTCAGGCTCTGGCACAAATAGAAACCCCCAGTGCCTTTCAACAAGCACTAGCCGATTTCCTGAAGCGCTATGGGCATCGCTCGTTCTCCCTGGATATCTACCATCCGCCTTTCGCTGCCCACCCAGCTCAGGTTATTGACCTTGTGCAGCGTCTGGGGCAAAAAGCAAGCCCTGGCAGCGAAAAACAGTCCATTGGCCCTGAACAAGCGCTAGAAGTTATCTCCCAATCCTTTGGCCATGGCCCTATAGCTTGGTTTAAGCGCAAGATTTTTTACCATGTGCTCTATCTAGCACGATGCTATTTGCCATTGCGCGAAGACCAACGCTTCTACTGGCAAAGGACACTGGCACTCATGCGCCAGCTCTTCCTCTTGCTTGGCAAGCGTTTAGTAGAAGTTGGTATTCTCAACCAAGAAACGCAGGTCTTCTTTTTGACAAAAGCTGAGATTGAAGCCTTTCTACACCAGCAAGCAGATGGCAAACAGTATTCAGTATTGGCACTGACCAGGCAAGAGCAATTCGATCGTTTATGCGAGGAATTCAATATAGCTGCCACACAGTCTTACCCGCCTTTCTTGCGCGGCAATCAACCCCTGCCCATCGAGAGAACAGGATGTGGGACTCAATTTCAGGGGCGAGCGGTGAGCCCAGGCTTGGCAAAAGGGCCAGTAGTTGTTCTTTTCTCTCCAGATGAATTTCACAAGGTAAAACCGGGGGACATCCTGGTGGCGCAGGGAGTCGATCCGGGCTGGACACCCATTTTCGGCTTAGTGAATGCCCTAGTTCTCGAACATGGTGGCCAGCTCTCTCACGCTGCAGTGGTCGCTAGGGAGTACGGCTTACCCGCCGTTGCCGGCATCCCCGGCATCACCGAATTGCTGCACGATGGCGACATCGTCATAGTGGACGGCCTCAACGGGATCGTGACCAAAGAGGCAGGGGAGCAAACTTCGCAAATGTTCCGCATATGAGTATAATACCCGACCAAAGGAGCAGCGTGTGACACCTATTGCAACTGGCCACAACCTAGATTTCATCAGCCATAGCCCAGCGCAAACGCAGCGCTTTGGAGAGCGCCTTGGGCGCTTGCTACAAGGGGGTGATTTGGTTTGCCTGGAGGGAGACCTTGGCACAGGCAAGACTTGCCTAGTACAGGGCATTGGCCGTGGATTGGGGATAGCCTCTGCGATCGCCAGCCCCACTTTCATCATCGTTAACGAATACGCTGTACCGAATCACAGGTACAAGTTCTACCATATAGACCTGTACCGCATTGAGACCATTGCGGAAGCGCGCGCGGCAGGATTGGAAGATTATTTCTAT
>JBMFPM010000363.1:0-2559 GCA_049969135.1 Anaerolineae bacterium | reverse complement strand
CCTTGTATTAGTGTATGCTACTCCTGCCGTAGCGTGCTCCAGCAAAGCCTTGCCTTGATGGATGAAGCGAACAGAGCCAATACCAGGTTGCAGAACGAGCTGATCGCGAATGTAGATTTCCTGTTCAGGCATCGCAACCCTCCTTAAGGGGATAAAAAAGAGGCCAGACATGGAACTGGCCTCTCTTGGATAAATCATGTTCTTCTTGTGTTACGAAGGCTGCGCCAAAACGCATGGAGATGTATCCACTATGCCACCCGATGGCAGGCTACCCAGTGCTCTCCGCCGATGTCTTTGAACTCAGGCTCGACAACATCGCAGGTCCCCTCGATCTTGAGCGCACAGCGTGTATGGAAATGGCATCCCTTGGGTGGATTCGCCGGGCTGGGCACGTCGCCAACAAGGATAATGCGCTTGCGCTTTTCCTCCACCACCGGGTCTGGGATGGGCACTGCAGAAAGCAACGCCTGTGTATAAGGGTGACGCGCGTCAGAGTAGAGTTTATCACGCGTGGTCAGTTCCACGATTTTGCCCAGGTACATCACGGCGACGCGGTCGCTGATGTGCCTGACTACTGACAGGTCATGGGCAATGAACAGATACGTGAGGTGGAACTTGGCTTGCAACTCTTCCAGCAAGTTGATAATCTGCGCCTGAATGGATACGTCCAAGGCTGAAATAGGCTCATCGCAGACGATAAAGTCAGGCTGCACAGCCAAGGCTCTCGCTACGCCGATGCGCTGGCGCTGCCCACCAGAGAATTCGTGAGGGTAGCGGTTGATGAAGTAGCGGTTCAAGCCAACGATCTCCAGTAATTCCATCACCCGTTCGCGCAGTTCCTTGCCCTTCATAATGTTGTGCACTTCAAGGGGTTCGCCGATAATGTCGCCGACGGTCATGCGCGGATTCAAGGAAGCATAGGGGTCTTGGAAGATCATCTGCATTTTGCGGCGCATGCGGCGCAACTCTTCGCCCTTGAGCTTGCACAAGTTTTTGCCCTCAAAGTACACATCTCCCGCCGTAGGCCGGTACAGTTGCAGAATCGCACGGCCAGTGGTAGATTTGCCACAACCACTTTCTCCCACCAAGCCCAGTGTTTCGCCACGTCGGATGTAAAAGCTAATTCCATCCACAGCTTTGATATCACCGATATGGCGCTGGAAGATAATCCCCTGCGTAATGGGGAACCACATTTTCAGATTCTTGACTTCGAGCAAGATCTCGTTCTCAGGCATGTTATCTCTTCCCTCCCGTAACATCTACCCAACAGGCAACGCTGTGCCGCCGAGCGACGGTCTCTAGCTTTGGATTCTCCTCGAGACAGCGATCAATAGCATAACGGCAACGCGGCGCAAAGGGGCATCCAGGCGGCATGTCAATCAAGTCTGGCGGCAATCCCTCAATGGGCGTCAATTTTGATTTACGCTCGGCATCCAAACGAGGTATGGACCCCAAGAGGCCCAGCGTGTAAGGATGCCGCGGATCCGAATAGAGGTCCTTCACATCTGCGCTTTCTACAATGTAGCCAGCGTACATGACGTTGACGCGATCAGCTAAGCCAGCGACAACCCCCAAATCATGGGTAATCCAAATCACAGCCATGCCGATTTCTTTTTTCAATTGCTTCACCAGATCTATGATCTGTGCCTGAATCGTGACGTCCAGTGCTGTCGTGGGCTCATCGGCAATCAGCAACTGCGGGTTGCAAGACAGCCCCATGGCAATCATCACCCTCTGGCGCATACCTCCGGAGAATTGATGGGGATAGTCATCCACGCGGTTCGCCGCATCCGGAATACGCACCATTTCCAGGAGCTCGATCGTGCGCTTGCGGGCTTGTCGTTTATCCATGCCCAGGTGAAGCTCCAGTGCTTCACTTACCTGCTGGTTGATAGTCAGAACTGGATTCAGAGAAGTCATGGGATCTTGAAAGATCATGGCAATCTTGTTGCCACGCACGGAGCGGATCTCTTCCTCGCTCATCTTTAACAAGTCTCGTCCTTGAAACCACGCCTCTCCTCCTACAATTCGGCCTGGGGGTGAAGGGATAAGGCGCATAAGAGAGAGAACGCTCACGCTCTTTCCACAACCGCTCTCGCCTACAATGCCCAGTGTCTCACCTTCGTTTAGGTCGAAGTCAATGCCATTCACCGCATTGACCACGCCATCCTGTGTGAAAAACTGCGTCTTGAGCCCCTTCACCTGCAGTAATGCACCCATAAAATTTCCTCCTTCCCAATAATCCTATGATTGCAATCACAAACTTTCCTAAACCCCTTTCTTGGGAACAACAGGGGCTATTCTACTACCGCTCTATGTATACCGTGCTGAGCCATGGGAAAATGGCTGCTGCATACGTCGCACCCTTGACATAGGGTTTGGTCAGCACATAGTCCACACTATGCCACAATGGCACCCATGGCGCTTCGGTTACAATAATTTCCTCCGCCTGTTTGTACAAGTCCATGCGACGCTGTGTGTCGGTCTCAACTCGCGCTTTCTCCATAAGCTGATCCACCTGCGGGTTCGCATAATGGGTGTGGTTCAGCCCACTTTGGC
>JBMFPM010000362.1:0-2559 GCA_049969135.1 Anaerolineae bacterium | reverse complement strand
AATTTCTCTGAATCCAGACCATTCCTCCTATCTTCTTAATCAGATGCTGCTCCACGATTTGGGTCACCGCTACAATTATACTCAGTAGCCCGCTAGAGCACAAAGACAACTTCATCTGGCTAACTTTTCCAATTGTGCGCGCATCTTTTGCCAATGCGTTCCTCGCCAATAGAAACGGTTGCACTCAGGGCACAAACGGAAACTCTCTTGGGTCTGAAAAACAAAGGGAGGCACCTGCCCCCAAGCTTCGTATTTGGGGACATCCTCGAGTTCTGTATTGCACACTGGACAGCGGGAAAAGGGGTGGTCAGATTGCAATCCAAACTCACGTAATACTTGCGCAAGCTGCTCTTCCAACACCTCGCTCCGGACGAATAGCGCGCGAAAGCCCTTGCGCCTAAGCAGGCCCGTATCGCGCGTCAGTAGCACCCGCCCCTCCGAGCGTGCCAACCGCACTGCCTCGAGGTCGGTGAGCTCGGGGAAATATAGTGTGTCGTAGCCCAATATGCGCAGCCACTTGGCCAACGTGCCTAACATGCTGTCGGCCAGAAAACGTATCTCACCCATGGGTGCACAATTCCACCATTTCATCCGTCGCAATACTATGATACACCAATCTGGCTATGTG
This sequence comes from Anaerolineae bacterium, assembly GCA_049969135.1. Taxonomy (GTDB): domain Bacteria; phylum Chloroflexota; class Anaerolineae; order UBA2200; family UBA2200; genus JACIWX01. The sequence goes on along the minus strand of JBMFPM010000362.1, from coordinate 1,931 downwards.
TCCAAAGGGACGATTTTTGCAACGCGCCAAACATGAAACGGGCAACGGCTTTTGACAAACAGGCTGTCCTCATGTACAGTAACGCTAACTTCAAGATGCTCTGGCAAAGTATGGACGAGATCAAAAAGCGGCTCCTGCATCTTATACCTCGACTAGCTGGGCACAACGTGTTGGTCATCGGTGACCTGTTCCTCGATGAATACGTGCTGGGCCAAGCCACTCGCCTTTCGCGAGAAGCACCGATCCCGGTCTTGGAATTCCTGCGCCGCTTCTACGTTCCCGGCGGCGCAGCCAATCCTGCCCACAATATCTGCGCTTTAGGCGGACATGCGGCGGTGGTTGGCTTGATAGGAGGCGACTCGGCTGGCGTACAATTGGTCTCGGAACTGCGCCAGGTGGGCATTGATCCCTCTGGCGTTGTAGTGGACAATTCCCGTCCAACGACCACCAAGACACGCATCCTGGCTGAGGGATCGCTTCGTTTTCCTCAGCAAGTGGCACGTATAGACCATGTCGATCGCCGCAGCGTGAGCCAGGAAATAGAAGCAGCGCTCATCGCCCAAATCCAGGCGATCGCGCCAAAGGTAGAGGCAATCCTCGTTTCGGACTACCAGACTGGAGTAGCCAGCCAAACAGTAGTTCAGGCAGCCCAACGCATAGCGCATGCTCAGGGCAAACTGTGCACTGTGGATGCCCAAGGGGCTTTTCACAAATACGCAGGCTTTCATCTAATCAAGGGCAACCGGCATGAAGTAGAAAGCGCACTGGGCTGCTCATTGCAGCGCGAAGAAGACTATCATCAGGCTGGCAAAGAATTGTTGCGCCAATTAGATGCCGAAGCGGTAATCATTACTCGTGGTGCTGAAGGGCTGTCGCTAACCATGCGCCATGAAGGGTATATTTATTTACCCGCTGCAAACCGTAGCGAGGTTTTCGATGTAACAGGCGCGGGGGATACCGTCATAGCCGTAGCCACATTGGCTCTGTTGGCAGGGGCAAGTTTTGCGGATGCCGCTAGGTTGGCGAACTATGCCGCTGGTTTGGTTGTGCGCAAGCTGGGCAATGCGGTGCCTAGCGCCGATGAGCTCCTCTGGGCAATCCAAAACTGGTGATGAAAGGTGGAAGCAATGCGCAATCCTCTGGGAAGCAAGGTGTTGATAGCAGGTGTCATTGGCGCAGTACTTGGCAGTTTGGGTCAAGCGCTCATTAACCACTTGGCAGGCACCTCGCTCATCGCCAATGGCATGATGTGGGGTGCAGTACTGGCTATCTTCATTGCTTCGCTTTCCAACTTCACGCGCATGGGATACCTAACTGTGAAAAGCGATAAACCCGCTGTCAATTTCCTAGTAGGCGTGGGAATGTTTTGCCTTATTTCCTTGATCATTATCATTATCTTCTTGGCTATATTCTGGGTGCTCAGCCGCTTTCTATAATAGACTCTCCATATCATGCCCTTTGAGCAATAAGCGTTTTCGGCTTATAATGGATTGCCGCACGACCCATGCCAAATCAAGGAAGGGGACTATGAATCCTTTGGAATATCCACCTCTGGATGCCATTCGGCGCAATCACGCCCTGGAGCACGCTACTATCAATATCCTGACAGAGAGATGCCCTGCGCTGCGCCTAATAGGGCGCAGTGATTGGGAAGGATTTACTCTCTATGGCGCGGTGGAGACCAGCGAAGTAGCCAGAGCGGTCTCTGAGGCCCTGCAGCGCCTAAATGCTGGTGAAAGCCAGCTTGCCATCCACCCAGGTTGTGGTACAAATCTAGCTACAGGAATTGCGCTGACTGGTCTGGTTTCCTACATTGCTTTGGGCGGCAGAAAAAAGGCCCTCTGGAGAAAACTACTGCAGATGTCCATTGGCATGGCGGCCGTACTGGCTCTCGTCCAGCCCATGGGGATCAAACTCCAAAAACTTGTCAC
>JBMFPM010000361.1:0-2570 GCA_049969135.1 Anaerolineae bacterium | reverse complement strand
CCGTGTGCATGTGGCTTATTGTTTCTGCGCCCAGGCATGCATCCTAGAAGTAGACGAGAACAGTGGTGAGGTGCGCGTGCTCAAGATGATTGCCGCACAAGACGTTGGCAAAGCGATCCATCCCCAAAATATCCGGGGGCAGATCGAGGGTGGCGTGGTTATGGGTATGGGATACGCGCTTTCTGAGGAATTTGTCGTAGATAAGGGATATGTAATCACAGACACATTGCGCAAGTGCAAAGTGCCACGCATCACGCAAGTCCCTGAGATTGTGCCATTGATTGTCGAGAATCCTCACAGTGAGGGACCTTTTGGAGCCAAAGGCATGGCTGAGCTTTCACTGGCATCCAGCGCTCCAGCAATTGCCAATGCCATCTATCATGCTCTGGGGGTGCGCATCCGGGAGTTACCCATCACCCCAGAGAAAATTCTGGCGGCTTTGCATCGCACCCATGCTACGGCAAAGTAATCTCTGCTAATCTACAAAGGCTGTTCTACCCTGAAGAAAGGGACTCGGAATCAACCCTCTGATGGGTGTGCATCATCTTGGCTGGAACTAGCTTCCTGTGTCTGGCCTTTGCGAAAGTCCACAAAGCGATACCCAACACCGCGTTCATTGAAGATGTATTTGGGATGGCTGGGATCGGGTTCAATTTTCTGGCGCAAGTAGGTGATATACAGCCGTAGCAATTGGGTGTCATCGCGATACTCATAACCCCAGACTTTGGAGAGCAATGTTTCGTGAGTCATCACCCAGCCAGCATTGTTGACTAGGTGATAGAGCAGGCGGTATTCGGTAGGACGCAGTTTGACGCGCTTGCCCCGTACGAGGACTTCACGTCTCTGGAGGTCAATTGCCAGGTCCTCGTCAACGACAATGGTCGTCTTCTGACCGGGGGAGGGCATCTCTGCGCGGCGCAAAGCAGCTTTGACCCGGCTCGCCAGTTCGCGCGGTGAGAAGGGCTTTGTAATGTAATCGTCGGCACCCAGTTCCAGACCTCGAACTTTATCCTCTTCCTCGGCTTTTACCGTAAGCATAATGACAGGCACGCTGGAAATCTGCCGAATGCGCTCCAGCGTCTCGTATCCATCCATTTCTGGCATCATAATGTCCAAGATAACGAGGTCAGGCAATTCATCACGCACTTTTTCAATCGCTTCCATGCCACTGGATGCAGTGCTGACTTGGTAGCCTTCCAGTTCCAGGTTCATGCGCACAAAACGCACCATGCGAGGCTCATCATCTACAATCAAGATATGTTTTCTTTCTTCGCTCATTCTTCTTTCTCTCCTTCGAAGCGATCCACGACGAATGATCAGTGATGGGTGACGAGTAATGAGTGACGAGTGATGAGTAACGGGCGATATGCCTTACGGCTGCCTGAGCGGCAGGGTGAAGCGGAAAGTAGTGCCATGACCCGGGGTGCTTTCCACCCAAATACGTCCACCATGCCCTTCTACAATTGCTTTGCACAGGAACAATCCCAATCCAACGCCTTGGGTACGGCGACCTAGGCTGGAATCTACGCGGTAAAAAGGTTCGAACAATTTGGATTGTTTTTCCAAGGGAATGCCAGGCCCGGTGTCGGAGACATACAACTCTACGTAGTCAGGATATACACGCCCACCCACCCGTATAGTGCCCCCTTCAGGTGAGTATTTGATGGCATTGCTGATGAGATTCGAGAACACTTCCTGCAAGCGCTCTTCATCGGCGAGGACGGGAGGAAAATCTTCTGGAAAATCCAGTTGCAGGTCATGTTTGGTCGCCTGCACACGAAAACGCTCCACTGTTTTTGCTACCAGTTTTGGGATAGCCACATCGCTCAATTCCAGTTTCAACATGCCCGCCTGGATTCGGGATGCTTCGAGCAGGTTATCAATCAAGCGGTGCAGGCGATCGCTTTCCTCCTCAATGATCTCCAGGCTTTCACGCACGGTATTCTCATCCCAATGGGCATCCTCACGCCGCAGAGTGCTGGCATAACCTTTGATCAAAGCTACCGGGGTTTTGAGTTCATGCGAGATCACAGAAATAAACATGGCTTTCATTTCTTCTGCTTCACGGAAGCGGGTCACATCATGCACATTGCCAATGATATTGACCAACATGCCCTCGTTATCATAGAGAGGAGAATACGTAATACTGACGCTGGTACGATGGCCGTCATTGCGAATGATATCGCCTTCTATCTGCAACTTTCCATCGCTTTGCAGGGTCTGTAGTGGACACTCTGTTTCGCATAAGCTGACGCCTTGCGGATTGCGCAGCGCAATCACACGCCAGCATGGTTGGCCACGGGCCTGCTCTGCTGTCCAGCCAGTCATTTCAGCCAGCGCTCGGTTCATGATCTCGATGCGGCATTGGGCGTCTAAAATGAGCACGCCGTCCGCGCTGTTCTCGATAATGGCGTCCACCCGGCGTTTTTCTTCAGCCAGTTGTTGATAAAGCGTTGCATTGCGCACGGCAATAGCAGCCTGATCAGCAAAGCTGGAAAGCACTTGGCGGTCATCGGCAGAAAAAGCGGTATCGTAGGTGCGGAAAACATAGATTACTCCGATCAAGCGAT
>JBMFPM010000360.1:0-2586 GCA_049969135.1 Anaerolineae bacterium | reverse complement strand
GACGTGGTCATCGTGAGCCTGAACTACCGCCGCAGCCCACCACCGGATTCGCGCGCCGACATCAATGGCGACGGCGTGGTGGACCTCTTCGACTTGCTCCTGGTATCCATCAACCTGGGGAGAAGGTGCCCAGGACCGTGGTGAGAATGAGCCAAGGATAACTTGCCATTCCCCTTCTTTTGGCTTATAATAGGCTAAAAGTAGGATACAGTGATTTACAGAACGCGACACATTGAAAAACAAATCTTCAGAGCAATAGGGTTGTTACTTATCTGCTTGCTGGTGCTGATCGCCTTGCCTGTGGCAGATGCCCAGAAACCCGTGTCTGTAGCGCAACCCATACAAGAGCATCAGGTCTATCTCCCCCTATCTCTTCGCTATGCACCGCCATACCAACTTTTTGTGCCGCTATACCTGTCCCCTGCATCAGCCCCAGCCCATATGCAAAGCGCCCGCAGCCCCTCCTATACAAGCCAGTCTCGGCAGCAAGGAGGTCTGTCCAATCTCTTTGTGCGGCGCGTAGGTGAAGACCTGCAATTGGATGGACAACTGTACACATTCATTGGGACAAACGTATCCTACCTGGCGGGCCCCTTCTTCCCAGAGGAAAAGGCGGAGGAAATCATTGCCTTCTTGGCAGACAATGGAGTGCAGGTGATCCGCGTGTGGGTCGAGCCATGGTGCGATTTGGATCGTGTAGAGCGCATGCTGGATATGGGGCGCATCTACAACATCCGTTTCATACTCACTTTACAGGATTTCTTTGGCAAACAAGACGGGTGGTGGTTCAAGTCGGTATACCTGACCAAAGACCTGCCGCACATCCGCAACATTGTCCCGCGCTTTGCTAATCGGCCAGAGGTACTGATGTGGGAGTTGATGAACGAACCCACCTGCCCGGCACAGGATGCGAATCCAAGTTGTTGGAATGCATTCGTGCACTGGGCACAGGCAACCTCTCAGGAAATCAAGGCACTGGATGCAAACCATCTGGTCTCGGTGGGCACACAACGCGCAGGTTTTGACGAGGATGCCATCGAAGCTTTCCGCCGTGTGCACGCTTTGGACACGATTGACATCATGAGCGTGCATTGGGGAGTGGAGGGCTTGCCAGAGAAAGAGTTAGCCATCGCCCACGAGTTGGGCAAACCTGTTTACTTTGGCGAAATCGCCATGCGCGGTCTGGATGAAAGTTGCCAACCGTTGTCAAGCGATGCGCTGCAGCAACGGGCAGAGGCCATCGCGCAAAGCATCCTCAGAAGTCGGGAGGCTGGCGTGGATGGCTACCTGCTCTGGCAGTACGCCTATGGCGCTGTGGAAATGGGCGACCACAAAGAATACTACTGCGGCGTGTATGACTACTTTGCCGATGACCCAGTGTGGCAGGTTATCCGGTCTGTATCGTCTTCTCTAACCAGATAACCATACGTTCTAGGATCTCCAGCACTTGTTGTGCCTCTTCTTCCTGGATAGTCAGCGGCGGCAGGAACTGGCTCACTGACTGATCGTGGTTGGCGTAGATGATCAATAAGCCATGATGGAACCCGGCCAAGGTCATCATTGGCCCACACATTTCGTTCGCCCATTTCAACCCCATCATCATGCCGCGCTGACGGACTTCCACCAGTACCTCAGGATGCCTCTGTTTCAACGCGGCCAGGCCATCACGGAAGAACGCCGCCATCTGACGCACATGCTCCAAGAAGCCGGGCTCCTGCAGGATGTTCAGCACCTCTAGTGCCGCGTAACAACCGACCTCTGCACCACCTGTAGTGGAAATATGGATGAAGGGGTTTTCGCGCAGGAATGAATCAAGCGGATCGCGGTAGATAGTGGCAGACATGGGATAAATGCCACCGGAAAGCCCCTTGGCGGTGACGAGGATGTCTGGCACCACACCGTAGGTATCAATGCCCCACACCGCACCGCAGCGGCCCAGGCCGGTTTGCACTTCGTCTATGATCATCACCGCCCCGTAGCGATCGCATAAACGACGCACACCGGGGAAGAAATCCTCCGCTGGGATGACCATGCCCAGCGTAGCCGGGATGGTCTCAAAAAGAACGGCTGCCGTCTGGTCATCCATCGCAGCTTCCAGCGCTGCCAGGTCGCCAAAAGGCACTTGGAGAAAGCCCGGCGCTAGCGGTTCAAAGGGCTTGCGGTATTGTTCATCGCCTGCCGCCAATGCCAAGCCGGTGTGCCCGTGGAAACCGCCTTTGGCCGAGATGACCTTGTACCTGCCCGTGTAGCCACGCGCCAGCTTGATCGCCAGGTCTATCGCTTCTCCTCCCCCTACCCCAAAGACCACTCGCTTGAGATCACCGGGGCACATTGCCGCCAGACGCTCTGCCAGTAGTGCGCGATGCTCACTGATAAAGTGGTGGTTGCCAATGTCCAGTTCTTGTAGCGCCCGTTGTAACGCCGCGATGATTCTGGGATTACGATGCCCCAGGTTAAAGACCCCGCCATTGCAATGACAATCAATGAGCTTCTTTTGCCCGCTGATGTCCCAGACATACACGCCCTCTCGCTTGCCAAAGACAAAGTCAATGCCTACTCGGGCGAAGAACTCCGCCTTGCCCTGGG
>JBMFPM010000359.1:0-2590 GCA_049969135.1 Anaerolineae bacterium | reverse complement strand
CAGCGCAGCCATCGCCCAAATAGAGGCAGAGGGTCCTGTGCAAGAAGCTGGGGCACCGTAACTCCTGCTACAATGACGAGCAATCCGCCCAGGACATTGGGGTCTATGGAGGTGGAAGTAGCACGTAGTGGTAGCTCTGGATTGTCCTCTACAAAACGCAGCACATCGCTGCCAGATGGATAGCGGAGAATGCGCAACGTCGAAAGCAGGCGAATGGTCCACTCTTGTGGCAAGAAATAGAGCACGATGCCAATCACGGATGCCGCAAAGCCAGCCAGAATGAGCACTGTGATGATTTGTTCTAGTTGTTTTGCGCTTCTGACTGTATTAATGACCACGAAGAAGAGGAAAATACTCAGCAGTAATTCGACAAAATGGCGCAGGAGATTGGTGGTGAGGGGAGCAAAAGATAGTCCGATGATGAATGACACGATGGCCAAGACCATAAATACGATAATGGGTAGAGCCAGGGTGGAGCCGATTATTTGCTTTTGTTTCTTCCGTGCTACTTGAAATAGCCAGTTGACCACCAGGACCAAGATGACCAGGTCCAGCAATGTGGGTGAGAAGCCGATATCAGGCACTGGTAAGGCAGCGAATGGCAGGAGACAAATCACCCCTATCATGGCGAAGAAAGTGAGTTGGATGCTGCGCAGCATCATGAGACCGCCCACAACGGCTGCTAAGAAGGCAGTCGCTAGTATGGGGCCAAGGAAGGCAAAGAGCGCCCCACCAACAATGCCTACTATCAGGCAGAGGATGAGCGTGGCGATGATCTGCTGCGTTTTGCCGCCTGTGATTAGCCATGACTGCAGTCGCCTACGCAGGCTTTCTCCGAGTGTCATAAAGCTTCCCTCGTACGAAGTGTGTTATCAATCATAGCACAAGAATAGGGCGCAGGCAACTGGGGCAGGTTTTGGTAGAATCGGGGCTTCAGCGTTTGTAAGGATATTGCAACAGCCCCCGGTTGTGGTGCTATGGCGCAATGTCTACTGTGGCCAGGCTGATGTAATCATAGTCCCTACGTTGCTCTCCTCGCTCGACATAAAGCCTTTGCCCAGTCAGTTCATGGTAGAGCACAACGATGAGCGTGTAATTCCCTGGTTTGACATCCGGCGGTATGGTCAAAACATGCTCATCAGTGATGATCTCGCCTGGCAGCCAAGCGGTGGTAGGATAGGTCCAGTGGGCTGGAACGCTATCGTCCTGTGCCTTAATGTGCAGGTCAGGGGATAGCATTTGTACGCTCACTTTGTAGCTGGTTGTGATGGATTGCTTTGCTTGCCAATAGAGCGTAACCGTCAGGGTACTGCCGGGTTGCACAGCAACAGCCTGAAGATCATAGCCTAGCAAGGTAATACCCTGTTCGAATGGTGCATTGAGCGCTTGTTGCATCGGTGGTATGTCATAGCGATGCTCGCGAGGCGCAATGCGCAGCGCTGCCAGAGCAATAGACCTGTCCTCCGTACCTGCCTGTAAGCTGTATTCACCTCCGGGCAAATCGGAAGGGATCCCCAGGCGGTAAATAGCGCGGTTGACTTCTCCTGCTTGCCAACGTGTAGTGGGATATTCGAGTACGATAGGTCTTGCTATTTCCCAGGCCGTTGTTCCCCGGCTGTCCAATAGGCGGAATCGTGCCACATGGTCTCTGTTCGGTGTATCTGTGCACTGCCACCACAAAGTCAAGAGGAGGGTGTCTCCATGGCTATATGCTGTGCGGGGCAAGTCAAAGCCTAACAATTGGAGATGGTCGCCCAAATCGGCTTGGAGCAGGTTCTTCGTCTCAGCAGTAGATGGCGCCATATCCATCTTGGATAGAGGGAGCTCTTCTAGCAGTAGGGACTGTCCCAGTGGAGCACCATTCGTGTCTATCAGATCCAGGTTGCGTTGGGCTACAGGGTCCAGAACCTTGAGATATACACGATAGGTTATAGGGGGCAAATCGTTGGGCAGGGTAATGTCTACACGGCCTCTGATGGGCGTGTTCAAAGGCCATACCGGCGGCAGAAAATACGGGGTGCTCAATGCCTGATCTTGACGCAGGTATTCATTGCCTTCCTGATCCTGAAAGCTTAAGGTCAGGCTGTAGTTGCGCTTTAGGGGCTGTTTTGCTTGCCAGTACAGCACGTAGTAAAGGTGTCCGTTGTCATGCATCAGGCGATCGAAGCCGAGACAGACAAGTCCTGGAGCGAAATTCGCATCAATTGGATTCTGAGGTTGGGGATAGGCTGCAATTGGCTGGTCATAATGTAAGATATCGAAGGCACGCAGCCAATGGCCAAGGAATTGCTTTTCAATATTTACTTCGCGTCCAACCCGTAAGAGCTCTGTGACAACCATGTCTGTAGGGTCGGCGAACTCGTGATGCCAGAGAATCAACCAGATACGCCTTGGCTTGGATTGTAGGATTTGGTTGAGGGTATTTGCGGCCCCGACAAAATCCTGCCCAACATGTAAGCCATACCATGGGGCAGTGCCGCGGTAATAATACATCAAGATATGGGGAATATTTTCGACCAACAGCAAGGCATCATTCGCCTGTGCCTTCTCATTCAGGTAAGTTACTAGTCCTCGCGCATCATCGCGCGGG
>JBMFPM010000358.1:0-2597 GCA_049969135.1 Anaerolineae bacterium | reverse complement strand
CCATTGTTCATTGGTGGTGGCGTAACGGCAGAAAACATCGCTCAAGCTCTACAAGTGGCAGACGGTGTCATTGTCAGCACAGCTCTGAAACGCGTTTCTGATTGGTCAGCCGCTGCGATTGGATCGGACTGGGATGCGGAGAAAGTAAGGGCCTTCATGAGTGCTGCTAAGCAAGGGTAGTGTTACCATGCCGCTCCAGTATTTCACGGCCGGTGGATTACGCATAGACTATGTCATTACGGCAGATGGTCAAGTGCATTTGAGGGAGATGGGCGGCAATGCCATCTATTCCGCGGTAGGAGCCAGAATCTGGGCGGCGCAAGTGGGAATCTTGTCTCGAATTGGGGAGAATTATCCGCAGGAATGGCTATCTCAATTGGAGCACGCTGGCATCTGCATCGAGGGGATACGGATGATCCCGGGATGGCAGGATATGCGCACTTTTTACGCTTACCTCGATCTGGAAACGCGGGTGGACACAGAACCAGAACGCCACTTTGCCCGCTTGGGACTTCCTGTGCCTGATGATCTATCTGGCTATGTCCATTCCACCCCCGGGCAGGATAGCCAGGAATTCATGCCGCTCTCCCCTCGGCCTGCTGATTTGCCTCCCGCTTACCTTGAGGTGAGGGCAGCACATCTCTCGCCACTGGAGTTTCCGTCGCATCGTGCACTGTCTCGTACGCTGGCAGAGCGGAGGATTCGTGTCAGCCTGGACCCCGGTGAGCGCTACATGAGACCAGCATTGGCCGAGGACATATTCTCTTTCCTGTGCTGGGTGGATGCATTTTTGCCCAGCGAGCAGGAAGTGGAATCACTGCTGGGCAAAGGAGATCTATGGCAAGCAGCGGCTCGTTTTGCTGAGGCCGGACCGGCGGTGGTAGTTATCAAAGCAGGTAGCAAAGGCTCCCTGATTTACGATCGATATGCGAGAAAGAAATGGCTTATTCCCCCTTATCCGACGCGGGTAGTGGATGTTACGGGTGCCGGAGATGCATATTGCGGCGGCTTTATGGTGGGCTATGACGAGACGCAAGATCCTGTTCTGGCTGGCTGCTATGGGTCAGTCTCGGCTTCGTTTGTCTTGGAAGGTTTTGGTGCGCTCTATGCCACCCGCTATACACGCACTGAAGCGGAGGAGCGGCTTGCTTATGTGAGACACCGCGTGCAGCCGGCATAGGGGTTCTGAGACAAGGGTTGTTGTGTGCAGGGAGAGAGGTGTATGGTGGACTATGTCGTCATTGGCAACATCATCATTGATGATATTGTTCTGCCTGATGGCACTACGCGCATGAATACGTTGGGCGGGGCTGGCACGCATGCCGTGATGGGGATCAGAGTATGGAGCGATCGTGTTGGGTTCGTTTCTGCTGTAGGTGCCGATTTCCCTGCTGACCATTGGGCTGCCTTGCTTGCGTCTGGGGTGAATCTGGCTGGTGTGCGGCGGGAGAACCTGCCCACGCCACGCGCCTGGCAGCTTTTCGAAGAGGATGGCAAGCGCACCGAGGTCTTTCGCACCGAGTTTGAAGACTTGCTGCGTTTAGAAGCCGAACCTTCCCACTTTCCACCCGCCTTTGTCGGTGCTCGTGGCGTGTATATCCTCTCTGACCGCTCTGATACGCTGCATTCCTGGGTGTCTTTCCTGCGCAGCAAGGGTGTGACGCTCATCTTATGGGAGCCTTCGCCTTATTGGATGAATCCACGGCAGCGAGAGGGGTTTGCCGCGCTGTTGAAGGAGGTGGACATCGTCTGCCCTGACCTAGAGTCCGCGTGTTGCCTGTACGACGAAGCGGATCCCTATGCCCTCCTCCAAGCGATGCATCGCGATGGTGCGCACCTGGTAGCGTTGCGCATGGGTAAGCAGGGTTCCCTTGTCGCCGAGAGAGGAGGGCAGGTTTATGTGATCCCTATCTGGCCAGCAAAGGTGGTGGATGTAACCGGGGCTGGAAATGCATATTGCGGTGGGTTATTGGTTGGCTACACTGAGACCGGTGATGCCCACACTGCAGGGCTGTATGGGGCTGTCTCTGCTTCTTTTGCCGTGGAACAATTCGGCCCCATCCCGTGGCGTCCCGACCTGTCTCAGGAGGCACACCGCCGTCTGGAAAGGTTACAAAGTAAGGCGCTTGACAAGGCAGGGAGTTAAGAGAAAGGAGAGATTAAGGAGGGGAGGAAATGGAGTTTCACATTCGCTGCGAGGCAAAGGATATTGCCCGTTATGTCTTTGTCCCTGGAGACCATGAGCGAGCCAAGAAAATCGCGGTGCATTTTGATCAGGCACAGTTAGTAAGCGAAAGCCGAGGCTATCTGGTGTTCACCGGCATGGTGGACGGCATTCGCATGACCGTCTCCTCGACCGGCATGGGCGGTCCCTGTGCCGCCATCTGTTTCGAGGAGTTGGGACATCTTGGTGCAGATACTTTCATCCGCGTTGGCTCCTGTGGCACGTATCAAGATCACATCACCTGCGGTGACGTGATCATTGCCACGGGCTCTTTCCGGGGCGGAGGCACTGCCCACAATTATCTGCCGGTGTCGTTTCCTGCTGTCCCCAATTTTGAGGTAACAACAGCGCTAGTCAAGGCGGCGCAGAAGCT
>JBMFPM010000357.1:0-2597 GCA_049969135.1 Anaerolineae bacterium | reverse complement strand
GGCTTGCACCGGAGGGCACACGCAGCCATCACGGTCGCCTGCAGCGGGCGCGCTCTGGTATCGTGCTGCTCGCCCTGCGTGCGCCTGACGCATTGATCTTGCCCATGGCTGTCTATGGACAGGAGCAGTTCTTCAAAAACCTGCGCCGTTTGCGCCGCACCGAAGTGCATATAGTTACGGGACGCGCGTTTTACCTCGATCCTGGGGATGCAAAGGTTACCCATGAGGTGCGACAAGAAATGGCTGATGCCATTATGTCTCAGATTGCGGCTCTGCTTCCACCGGAGTACCGCGGAGTTTATAGCGGCTGCGGCACAGCCGCCACGCGCTATTTGCGCTTTCCAGGTGAAGGACAATGAGGGTAATTGCGGGAGAGGCAAAAGGTCGGCGGCTTTTCTCTGTGCCAGGGCAAACCACACGACCCATCACGGATAGGGTGAAAGAAGCCCTGTTTGATATCTTGGCAGGACGTGTGCAAGGGGCACGGTTTCTTGACCTGTTCGCCGGCACAGGGGGAGTGGGCATTGAGGCGCTGAGCCGTGGAGCAGAACAAGCAGTGTTTGTCGAGCGCGATGAACGTGCCTTGGCTACCCTCCGCCGCAATCTGGCTATCACGCAATTGGCCAGTCGCGCTCGGGTGGTGCGACGGGATGTGTTCAAATTCATCGCGAACTATGAAGGAAAGCCTTTTGACATCATCTATGTCGCCCCGCCCCAATACCAGGGACTCTGGGCCAAGACCCTCCAGGCATTAGACCATTCGCCTCTGCTGGCAACTGGGACACTGGTAATAGCGCAGATTCATCCCAAAGAGTACGAGCCTCTAGAACTACGTCAATTAGCACTTTCCGATCAGCGCCAGTACGGCAGCACGCTGCTTTGCTTCTACCAAGCCTTTGCTCACCACACAGACGGTTATCCGGGCTCTGCATAATCCATTTTCCACTGTGTCCCCACCCGGATCAATCTCCAGCGTACCTCGATCAGCGAACTGGGCGTGCCTCCCTTTGGCTGGAAAATGACCTTAGCAATGACCAAAGCGGATGTCGAGTCCTCCTGCGTGGGGTAATAACTGAGTTCTTGGACGATTGCCCGCTCTACTTGATTGATGGGAAATGGCAATCCGTATCTCAATTTGCCTTGTGTGAGTTCTGTAGCTGCCTGAGTGCTCAAATACTCGTAGATGGTTGGCTTGGCATCGGATTTGCCTAGCGTCTGATAGAAGGCAAGGACAATTTTCTCTGGATACGGGGTATCTAGGATGGTAGCGGGAATGCCCTCTGGAAAGTCTACCCGGGATTCAAAGGGCGAGACCAAAGTGGTGGTATTAGCAAGGAAATAGCCGTCTGCTTCTGGCCAGGTGCCTGGTTTATACTCCCGCCTGGTAACCAGTTGGCTGCGCTCGTAACCGGCGCGGCTGGTGACTGTAACCTGAAGGTTTTCAGGATTGAAACGCACCCCGCCATCGCTGCGGAAAAAGCCTATGCAGCGGTACAAGGGGGGATTGTCTACTGGCGGGCTGGACGGGTCACGAGTGAGGCGGAAAAAGACCAACTCCGTGTCCGTGCTAAAGACCAACTCTTTACGCGGCTTACCCTCTTCCCTTACAATGTCCACCAGAGAAAGCTGCGGTATGCTCTGCGCCAGGTAGTTCTGGTCGGGCGTGCGCAATTTGTAGGGGTAAGCAATGGGCAACTGTGATTCCGGGTCAACTACGATATCGTAAATCAAGGCGGCGACCGGCCCCTTCTCGCCTGTCTCATCGAAACGGTAGAAAACTACCCATTCTGGTTGACCATCAGAATCTGTGTCCTCTTTCTTGGTATCCAAATAGGTCTTGCCGGGAAAGAAACCTCTGGCAAACATGTCCTCGGGAAAGCTGATTATCTTTGCCGGCGGCGTTGGCGTCGGCGTTGTACCGCAAGCGGTCAGCAGCAATACCAGAGGCAGTATCGCTGCACAGGATCGCTGAACAATGAGAAAAACGACCCTTGACCAGCGACTAGGATGGTTTAATCCCTTGATCATGTCTTTCCACACTCCGCCTATTCTTGGCTGAAGGAGCATGTTTCCGCTTTCGGCTCTGCTCAGATGATACTAGCGCGATAGGCACAACTTCTTCCATGCGTTCGACGAAGACAAAGTTCAGACCGCGTTGCACTTTGCGCGGGATATCCACCAAGTCTTTGCGATTCCGTTTGGGCAGGAGCACGGTCTTTAGCCCGGCGCGGTATGCGGCGAGCACCTTCTCCCGCAAGCCACCGATGGGTAGCACATGGCCCCGCAGGGTGATCTCGCCGGTCATGGCAACATCGCGGTGGACCGGCCGCCGCGTCAGGGCAGAGATCATGGCGGTAGCAATCGTAATGCCAGCGGATGGGCCATCTTTGGGGATGGCGCCTTCTGGCACATGGACATGGATGTCCACTTTGTCAAAATCAACGTTCTTTATGCCCAACTCTTGCGCATGTGCGCGCGCATAACTCAGAGCAGCCTGAGCAGATTCCTGCATCACTTCTCCCAATTGCCCCGTGAGCAGGAGGTTGCCTTTACCGGGCATCACAGTTACTTCGACAGCCATGGTATCTCCCCCGGCT
>JBMFPM010000356.1:0-2623 GCA_049969135.1 Anaerolineae bacterium | reverse complement strand
GCAAAGGGCAAGTATGAGGTGGCAGATGCTGCGGTAACGGTGGTGCAGGCAGAGCTGGATGATCTGCTGGCGGGAGCGACGGCAGAGGAAGTGGCTGTTGCGGAGGCGAATTTGGCACTGGCGCAGGCACAGCTTCGGCTAGCACAGATGCAGCTTGAACGGCTGACCCTGCGGGCGCCTGCCAATGGGGTTGTGATAGCGCGCATGGTGAATGTTGGTGAAACGGCGCAGCCTGGGGTCACTCTGTTGACAATAGCGGATCTGGATGAGGTGCATTTGGTGGCATATGTACCGGCGCATCGTTTGGGTGAGGTGTATCTGGGACAACGCGTAGAAGTGACCATAGACAGCTTCCCGCAGCGCCGGTTTGAGGGACAAGTAGTGCACATTGCAGACGAGCCCCAGTACACGCCGCGCAACTTGGCGACGAAAGAAGAGCGGGTGAACACGGTATATGCGGTGAAGGTACGCTTGCCGAATCCAGAGGGCTTGCTCAAGCCGGGCATGGCGGGGGATGCGGTGTTTCAGTGAGCCCTCACCCCCTAACCCCTCTCCCAGGAACTGCTTGGGAGAGGGGAGTTATTCCTGGACGGAAAGAGTCATGAGCGCCAAGGTGAGCAAGCGCCCGGTGGCTTGCAGTTTCTTGGAGTCCATCTGCTCTGGATTGTCATCCGGCATGTGGACGTATTCCGGGCGCTCCCAGGACAGCAGGACTGCGGGCATGCCTTGGGCGTGGAAAGGCTCGTGATCGCTGCCGCCCTCGTATTGGTTGAAGGTTAGCCTCCCCTCCACTTGTCTGGCTGCGTTATCCAGATGCGCGAGAATGAGGGCGTCTTGTTCTGTTTCAGCATAAGCGTGGAGATAATAGCCTCTGCCCTGGCCAACCATGTCCAATTGGATCACCGCTAAGGTGTCCGTCAAGGGATATGCAGGATGTGTGACATAATGATTCGAACCTAGCAATCCTTTTTCCGTGGCATTCCAGGCAGCAAACAGTACTGTACGTTGTGGGTGGTAGCCCTTATCGTGCCATATCCTGGCGATTTCTAGCATCACGGCTACACCGCTGGCATCGTTATTGGCACCGGGGTAGAAAGTGCCATCGGGCAGGCGCCCGACATGGTCAAAATGTGCTCCGATGATGAGGATTTGATCAGCCAATTGCGGGTCGCTGCCGGGCAACACGCCCAGTACGTTGGAAGCGCTGATGCCGGTTGTGCTCTCCACCTGTACGACCATGCGTGCGGATAAAGGCAAGGGTAGAGCCGGTGGAGTCTTTGCCAATTGCCCAGTACGGTAGCCGGTGAGCGAGAGCAGTGATTCAAAAGCCTCCCGTGACAGCTCGCAGACCGGGATAGTGGGCGTGATGAGAGCAGGAAAATCATCCCTTTTCGTGGCCATATCTTTTGCCCATGTATCCGTGATGAGCAACAAGCCGCCAGCACCACGTGCCACGGCATTCTCGGCATCTTTCAGCGGATCTGGGCTAGCGTTTGTTAGCAGTATGCGTCCGCCTAGCTGTATGTCCTGATTCTCCAGGTCACGCACATACACCACGGTGCCCTCCGCTCTCCCGCTCCCAGCATGTTTGCCCAGCAATTCATGAAAGTCTACCAGATACTGGAGATCATGTACCTGGCTATCCTTGTCTATGAGAGCCAATTTTGGCGTCGTGATCAGGGCTGTGCGTGAGATGATAAATGTCTGGAAGAAAGTACCATTGTCCCCGGCGGGTTGCAGTCCATAAGCTGCAAACTGATCTGCAATGTAACGGGCAGCTTCGCCATTGCCGGGGGTTCCTGCCTCGCGGCCTGTCCATGCTGGCTGTGCCAAGTTGCGGATATGACCTAAGGCACGCTCTCCATCAAATTCCCACGCCATGGCGATGAATGGTTCAGGGATATGGCCGCGCAAGACCGATTCACGCCAGGCGCTATCGAAGTCGGCAAATGGTGTGCCCGTTGCCTGGGCAAAGGCTTGCTCAAATGGCACGCCAGAACCTAGCCATTTGAGCCATTTCAGGAAGGTTTCCCAGCCATAGTACTTCCTGAAGTAGGTTACGAAATCCCAGCCCAATGGCTCGAGGAGCTGGGCTTCGTCCTTACTCAAATCACTTTGCGAAGCAAAGTATGCTAAGGTTACGGGGCGTTTGCTCTGTACCCAATCGTATGCCTGGCGCTGCCAGCGCAGTGCTTGCTGGTTGCACCATCCAGAGTCATAGCGGCAGGCTTCGTACTGTGCTGTGCCTATGCACAGGGCACTATGCTGAACCCCTTTGTCAAGCAGAGCAGCAAGGGCTAACTCCTGGGCAATAATGTGACCCACACCGCGGTATGCGCTTTGTCTCCATCCCTCGATGCCTAGTTTGAGTGACTCGCCGAGAGCGGTCCAACTGCTAGCCTCGGGCATGGATGGGCTGAGGGAAAAGCGGAAGAGATGGATGTTGTCATATATTTTTATTTCGATGGCTTGGACAGGATGGAAATCCAGATCGGCGGTGACGAGTGCGTAAGCGTGTTCTGCCTCGCTCAGCAACTGGTTGGCATAGAGACCTTGATCAGGATGCTGATATTTAAGGACAAAATGCTCGCTGCGTTGCTCTTGGAAGGCGACGTCCGCATAG
>JBMFPM010000355.1:0-2649 GCA_049969135.1 Anaerolineae bacterium | reverse complement strand
TGGCACAACCAGCCTCCGCGCACTGCTCTATTTCGATGAGCTATTTGGCTTCTTCCCACCGGTCGCCAATCCTCCTTCCAAGTTGCCTCTGCTGACCTTGCTCAAACAGGCACGTGCCTTTGGCCTGGGGGTTGTGCTCACCACGCAAAACCCGGTGGACATTGACTACAAAGGCTTGAGCAACGCTGGCACCTGGTTCATTGGCAAACTGCAAACCGATCAGGACAAAGCGCGTGTGCTGGATGGGTTGCAATCCGCATCGGCTACAGCAGGTACTGCTCTGGATCGTAGCCAGCTTGATCGCAGTATATCTGCCCTGTCTTCACGCATCTTTCTCTTGCATAACGTTCACCAAGATCGCCCGGTTATTTTTCAAACACGGTGGGCGATGAGTTACCTGCGTGGCCCCATCACTCGCCCTCAAGTACGCGAACTCATGGCGCCGAGAAAAGCGCAGATGGCAGCTACTCGAGAAGCGGTTGCCCAAGAGACAGTCATACCGGCAATACGAGAAACGGCCGCACCTGCAGCAGAAGCAACAACAGGCTACAGCCATACTCCACCAACCTTGCCCCACGATTTGCCCCAAGTCTTTCTGCCAGTGCGGCTCAGCTCTAGCAGCGCTGTAGCTGCCTTGGAAAGGAGCCAGGGGCGACGCATAGAAGCTTTGGAAAGCTCGCTGGTCTATGAACCTGCTCTGGTGGCTTTGGGGCGCGTGCAATTTGTCGATCGCACCCGACGAGTGGATGAAACGAGGGAAGTACGTTTCTTGGTACAACCTGATGCCCTGGGGGCCATCATCCGCTGGCAGGATGCGGAATCGCTGGATTTGGATATCCATGAACTCCAGACACAGCCAGAAAGGGAAGCCCTCTTCGCTCCGGTGCCACCACAGCTCAACACCCCCTCTAAGCTCAAAGCGCTAGAAAAAGAATTTGCGGATTACCTGTACCGTGAACAGGTCTTGAACCTACCTTATATCCCAGCCCTGAAGCTGTACGCCGAACCAGGCGAGTCCGAGCGCGATTTCGTCATCCGCGCCCAGCAATTGGCTCGTGAGAACCGCGATGCCGAAGTAGAGAAATTGCGCCAGAGATACCAGCAGAAACTCGATCGTTTGGAAGACCAACTAGCTCGTGAGCAAAGGGAACTGAGCCAAGATCGTGCGGAATACGAAGCGCGTAAACGCGAAGAACTGCTATCTGCTGGTGAAACGGTGATCGGAATGCTCGGCGTATTTGGACGCCGCCGAAGTAGCACCACCCTCTCTCGAGCTGCTACCAAGCGCCGACTCACCGCCAGCGCACTGGCTGACATCAAAGAATCCGAAGAACAGATTGCCCGTTTGCAGGCAGAGATTGACAACATGCGCCGGGAAATGGAGCAGGAAGCTGAGGCACTTGGCAAGAAATGGGCTACCATCCTGGACAAAATCGAGACCTACTCTATTAGGCCCGCGCGTGGCGCCGTACAGGTAAAGCTGGTGGCGCTGGCATGGACACCATATTGGGAAATCGGGTATACTTCTGCCAGCGGTAGCCTGACCCATGAGCGTGTGCGAGCTTGGAACTAAGAAGGAGGACAGGGGTTGCCATGGATGAACTGCGTGAAAGGATTGCGCGCGAGGGACGCAATCTGGGACGAGGCATTCTCAAGGTGGATAGCTTCATCAACCATCAAGTAGATGCCAACTTGATGATGGCAGTGGGACGCGAATTGGGACGGCGATTCTCCCATGTGGGTGTAAGCAAGGTGCTCACAGCCGAGATCTCAGGTATCGCCCCAGCATTGACTACGGCTTTGGCTCTTGGCGTGCCAGTCATCTATGCTCGCAAAACCAAACCAATTACAATGCCTGAGAATGTCTACCGTGAGACAGCCCCTTCGCATACCAAAGGACACACAGTAGAGCTATTGGTCTCTCCAGAAGTATTGCAAAGGCATGACCGCGTGTTGGTCGTGGATGATTTCCTGGCAACAGGGCAAACAATCGCTGCCCTCGCCCGCATTGTCCATCAAAGCGGTGCTACTCTGGTAGGCATTGGCACCGTGATTGAGAAAACCTTTGAAGGAGGGCGAGCGTACCTCGAATCCCTTTACAAAGTGCCTATCGAGTCGCTGGTAACCATCACCGATATGAGCAATGGCCTGATTGTTTTTGGCGAATAGCAGAAGGAAAAGCAAGTGGCTGAAGAGCTTCATGTCACAGGACCAAGCGTAGGCCAGGTCAGCCTCGATGAGGCAGTGGCGATCCTGGATTTTGGCTCTCAATACAGCCAATTGATCGCCAGGCGGGTGCGTGAATGCAATGTCTATTGCCAGATTTTTCGTCACGATGAAGAGCCAGCAGTGATCCAAAGACTCGCACCAGCCGGATTTGTCCTGTCTGGAGGTCCCTCCAGTGTGTATGACCACGCTGCGCCACGTTTGCCAGCCTATCTGCTAGAAACAGGTAAGCCTATCCTAGGCATTTGCTATGGCATGCAGCTATTGGCCCATGAACTAGGCGGCCAGGTGCAACCTGCTACCCGCCGTGAATATGGTCCTGCAGATTTGTCCGTATGTGACTCGGACAACCCCCTCTTCCATGGCCTTCCTTCCACGTTCCGTGTTTGGATGAGCCACGGAGACCAAGTCATCGCTTTGCCG
>JBMFPM010000354.1:0-2653 GCA_049969135.1 Anaerolineae bacterium | reverse complement strand
TGACTTCCGACTCCTTCAAGGCAAAGGGGAGTTGGGCGAAAGTGATTTCGTCCATAGGGACGCCAAAGACTTGGCCAAAGTTCTCTATCACTCGGTGGCGTACAAGAGGCATGGGTATTGGTCTCCCCAGTTCATGCTCCATAGAGGTAACGGATGCATTCACCAATCCGCAAGGGATGATCAAAGCAAAATGTGCCAGGTTAGGAGCCACGTTCAGAGCAAAGCCATGGTATGTGACCCCCCGTTCCACCCGCGCACCCAGAGCAGCGATTTTGCTCTCTCCAACCCACACCCCGATGATACCCTCACGCCGGTAAGCAGATAAGCCAAAATCGTGCAAAGTGCGAATCAATACCTCTTCGAGGGCATGCATAAAGTCAGAGACTCCCAAATGGTGCGCTTCGAGAGACAAAATCGGGTAACCTACCAGTTGCCCTGGGCCATGATAAGTAACGTCTCCCCCGCGTTCCACGCGATGCACCGCAATGCCCGCTTCACGTAACTCCTCCGCAGAAGCCAGGATGTGGCTTTCATCACCAGTACGGCCAAGGGTGATGACAGGCTCATGCTCAAGCAAAATCAGGATGTCATCAAGTTGCCCTTTTTGTCGTGCCTCGACGAGGCGATGCTGCAACTCCCAGGCACGCTCATAGGGTTCTACACCCAAGTTGAGGACAAACAAAGCGTCACTCCATCAGCTAGCAGGTTACTGCATCGAAACGCGCAATGTTCACCTTTATCCTGTGACAATCGTTACCTGCTTACTCAGCTTCGCCAAAATTCGTCTCGACCAGTTCTTGGAGGGCTTTCAGGGCCTGCTCTTCGTCTTCACCATTGGCTTTGACCGTGATGACAGAGCCCTGGTTCACTCCCAGCGTCAGTATGGAAAGAATGCTCTTGGCATTTGCTTCGCGATCATCCTTACGCACAGAGATCTCGGACTTGAATTGCTTTGCCGTCTGGACAAACATAGCGGCGGGCCTTGCGTGTAGACCTACTTTGTGTCGCACAACCAATGTAACTTCTTGCATAGTACCTGTCTTATCTCTCCTCTTGAACTATGTTGTCATTCTGGATTGGCACTTGCCAGCAGACTATATACTGTGGGGATTATAGGTTCATTGGACGCTATCTGGCAAATAGCAAAACGGATGTAATGAAGAGAGGCTAGTGCAGCAGCGCGCCTACAAAATTGCGCTGGCCGCGCACAAATTCCTGTATCCGCAATGGGCGCTTTCCAGCCAATTGCACCTCTTCCAGAAGCAGCAGCCCACTGCCCGTAACCACAGCGATCTCGGAATCTACCTGCACGACCCTGCCAGGCATTTCTTGGAGCTGCTGAGCTGGCAAAGGCCGAGCGCGCAGGATTTTGAACTCGCGCTCTCCCCAGAATGTAAAAGCCGTCGGCCAGGGATAAAAAGCGCGACACTTCCGCGCGATCAATTCTGCCGGTTCGGCCCACGAAATGCGTCCATCTTCCTTGCGCAGAAGCCTGCTGCAGGTGACCCCCTGTTCGCCCTGTTTCTGTGGCGTGATCTCACCTGCCAGCCAGCGTGGCAAGGTATCTAATAAAAGCCGCCCTCCCAGGTAGCCTAACCTCTCGGTGAGGGAAGCAGTAGTATCGTCAGGGTGAATTGCCATGGCAGCTTGACTCAAAATGGGGCCTGTATCCATGCCTTCATCCATGAGCATGATCGTTACACCCGTTTGCTCATCGCCAGCCAGGATAGCTGCTGGGATGGGCGCTGCTCCCCGGTGGCGGGGTAACAGGGAGGCGTGGACGTTAATGCAACCACGTGGAGGTATAGTCAAGATCGCTGAGGGTAGGATCTGGCCAAAGGCAGCCACAACAATGACCGTCGGAGCTAGATCACACAATTGCTGCACGACCTCCGGCTGGCGCACTTTCAACGGCTGCAGCACGGGCAAGTTGTGTGCCAATGCCAGCGCTTTGACAGGGGAATTGACCGGCTTGCGGCCACGTCCTGCTGGCCTATCTGGTTGTGTAACTACTGCCGCGATTTCATAACGGCCAATCAGCGCTTCCAGAATGATCTGGCCAAAGCGCGGCGTGCCCATAAAGACGATGCGTTCCATATCAACCTTCTTAAATTAATAACAAAATCCATTCTAGCACAATACACTACAAAGAGTGAAAAGGCAGAGATCGCGCCGATTTGCCTTAGAAGGGATAATGCGAGATAATATATAAAACACCGCCAATAAATTGCAGTAAAAGAGAGCTGGGTCAAAGCTGCAATGCACCAGGAAACGGAAACTTGTCCATGGGTTGCAAAATGAAGGAGGAAACGAAATGAGTAATAAGGAAATAACCCCAGAGGAAAACGTCGAAAGGCCAGAAGAGTTCACTCCTACAGAGAGCACACCGGGACCAGAGATGGAGATGGGGAAAGTCCCCTCTGTGGAAGGACCGCAGGCACCAGAAATACCTGCTCAGCTTGGTACAACTTGGCCAGCGAAGGACGTGACAGATACCGATCGCTTGATGGCAGCTTTGGCCTATGCGACCCAAGTTATCGTACCTGTGGTTGTACCCGCAGTGATGCTACTCGCCGAGGAGAGCAAGAAACGCCCGTTTCAAAAATTCCATGCCATTCAGTCGTTGGGGTTTCTCGCTGCAGCGGTCATATAC
>JBMFPM010000353.1:0-2664 GCA_049969135.1 Anaerolineae bacterium | reverse complement strand
GGGGGCATTCGCCCACTGCATGGGCGTACGGCACTTGTCCCGCCCGAAGCGTGCCGCATGAAGCACAGCCTCTTCCGGCGAAACCCCGAAAATTTCTGTCTCCACTTGATATGCCATAACGCCAAGCATATCGCGAAATTGGCGGACATCTGTAAGCAAGAGGTCGGTCATGCCGATTTCCTCGCCATAATAGAGGACAGGCGTTCCGCGCAAGGTGAGCATGAGCGCTGCACACAGCCGTGCAATCTCTGCATCATGCTGCCCATCGCCAAAGTGGCTGTACAGTCGGTCCGTATCATGATTGCCCAGCGTATTGCATGGCCAAGCATTAGGGGGCATGGTACCCAAGCGTTCTTTTTGATTGGCGCGCACCCAAGCCGGCGTCATGCGCTCCGTTCTCATAAGCGGGAAATTGAAGATGAGATGTAGCTCGTTTTGTCCATCTCCGTAGTAGTCAATATTGTCATCTTCACCTATCAACACACGATCGGGATATTCATCCACCAGCGCCCTCAACTCACGCATCAATTCATGGGTCTCAGGCTGGTCAACTTGGTATTCATACAAGGCCTCCTGCTCCTTGAGGAGCTTGGCCCGCTCTTCCTCACTTTGGGCATCACGCAAAGCCCGATACAACTCCACCTGCGACATCCCTACCGTGTGGTCCCTCATTGTGGCATCTTCAAAGATAGTGCCGATCGCATCCAAACGGAAACCATCTACTCCGCGCTCCAACCAAAAGCGTACAACCTCCCACATTGCCTGCTTGACCTGGGGATTGCGCCAGTTGAGGTCCGGCTGCTCTTTGAAGAAGAAATGGTAATAGTACTGGCCTGTAGAGGGGTCATACTCCCAAGCTGGACCGCCGAATGCCGAGTACCAGTTGTTCGGAGGTTCGCCATCACGGCCATCGCGCCAGACATACCAGTCACGCTTGGGGTTATCCCGACTGGAACGGGATTCTAGGAACCACGGATGCAAATGGGAAGTATGGTTCAAGACCAAATCCAAGACTACGCGGATGCCGCGTCGATGTGCCTCATCAAGAAAGCGCTGAAAATCAGCCATCGTGCCATATTCCGGAGCAACATCCATATAGTCGCTGACATCGTATCCACAGTCATACTGCGGGGATGGGTAGTGGGGTGAGAGCCAAATGGCATCAATCCCCAAGTCCTGCAAGTAATCCAGGCGGTCAATCATTCCTGGGAAATCGCCAATGCCATCGCCGTTGCCATCGGCAAAACTACGGGGATAGATTTGGTAGAAAACAGCTTTTTGCCACCATTTTAATCGAGTCATTGCTTCCTCCAATGTGATATACGGTGGCTCTTATTGTACACCAAATTCACAGAAGGGATGAATTCACGATACCAACTCTTATCAGAAGATAGAAGCAAAGATGGGAATAGCCATTTTGAAAAATGCCAAGGCCATGCTATACTGTGTGTAGGAGGTAGAAGATGAGAAGGCAAGCCGAACCAATTGAAGAATTGGTCAAAAAGCTCCCTCCAGAATCACAAGATGAGGTAAGAGCCTTTGTAAAGTTCCTATTGGCAAAGCAGGGGCAAAGATCGGGTAAGAAACTGCGCCAGGACTGGGCAGGTGCCCTGCAAGATTATCGCAACCAGTACACTTCACTGGAACTTCAAAAAAAGGCGTTAGAATGGCGAGGCGATTGAGCCATGTACCTCATAGATACAAATGTATGGCTTGAACGCCTACTGCATCAGGAGCGCTCCGATGAGGTCGGCCAGTTCCTCAGCCATACACCATCGGAACGCCTTTTTACAACAGATTTTGCCCTCCATTCTATTGGCATAGTCATGCATAGACTAAAGCGACTAGATGCTTTGCTCAGTTTCATTCAGGATGTTTTTGTAGATGGAGCTGTTGCCCTGATCCATCTCGGTCCAGAAGATATGTACCGGCTTGTTCACATCATGGACCAGTACCACCTGGATTTCGACGATGCTTACCAGTATGTCGCTGCTGAAAAGTACGATTTAACTATCGTCAGCCTGGATAGTGATTTCGATCGCACCGAAAAGGGCAGGAGAAGGCCGGAAGAGATACTGTCCATGTAGCTCAGCAGCAAGACACGCGCCTATCATGATACCTACGAACCTAGTTTAGCACGTAGCCATTCCGCCACTTCACGTTGCACCCCGGGGTCATGACGTGGCCCAGTATGTCCTCCGCTGTCCAAAAGCCACAACCGGCTATCTTTGCTGGAAGCTGCATAGAGCCGTTCACTCACCGTGTAGGGGACGAATTCGTCATCGTGAGCATGGATAAAGAAGATGGGACGCGGGCTGATACGCGCTGGCAGATCAGAAATGTCTACCGTTTCCAGATAGAGCAGATAATCGGGCAAAGTGACACGCACCTGGCCGCCGGAGAGATGTATCTCGTGCCAATAGTCCGCGCTGAGCAAACCAGTTTTGAGTTGCTCTCCCGCAGCAGTGCAGAAAGCCACTACTGCACGCACCGATGGATACTCGGCAGCAGCACGCAGGGCATTGTGCGCACCCATGCTCGAACCAACCAAGGCAATGCGTTGGCAATCCACTTCAGGCCGGGTTTTCAGATAAGCCAGGACAGTGCCAATATCTTGCCAAGCATTGCCATCTAATGCGCCCTCGCTCTCGCCGTGTCCACGGC